>PCXC01000010.1 GCA_002796345.1 Deltaproteobacteria bacterium CG11_big_fil_rev_8_21_14_0_20_42_23
AATATAAAGCTAAGGATATCAAGAAGTTACCAACAGGGGAGGACATTCTATCCTTGGAATAAGGGAGGACATTTTACCGTGGGAGTAACAAAAAGTAAAAAACCACGCAACCTTTTAAAGCCAGCTGCGATAAGGGTTTAAGAGAAGAGGGGGATCCTTTTTTTGAAGAGATACTAAGATTTTACAAGGAGAACGCAGATGGCAATATCACCTTTCATTCCAGCACCTGTTTCTGCAGGGCTTCCCACAATAGGATTCACTATGCCTGCAACAGCAGCTGCAAGTGGTTTAGTTTTTCCTCAAGCACTTGTTGCTCAGATGGATACCGTTCAATACCTTGCTGTAACTGCAAATGATTTCGCTGGTGTATCTGGACGCTTGCATCGTGATGCTCGAAGATTTTGCGATGCTGCCCTAAGTAATCCAAGGCAACAAGCAACTGCGGTGAGTGTACCTAAACTGCAAAGAGACTATGCAGCAGTGATTGCACAAGGCTTTAGCTTAGCACCACTTTCAAAAATAGAACCTACCGTTGAAGCAACACAAAGGCTTACGGGAAAACGTTTTCCAGCATTTGTGTATCTTTCTCTTTTACAACATCTTGATCAGCTTGGGGATGGTGTTGGCTACTTCAATGCTCATCTCGATGCAGCGCTAAAGGTGTATGACACTGCCGAGAATGGAAAAAAACTTGAAGTAGGCAGAGGTTTTAAAGCTTGGATGAATGAAGAAGGTTTGGATGTACGAACGCTTCTTGATGCAGTTTATCTTGGGCTTGTTACTAGAGATGTGGCAACGCGAATGCTCACAGCTGCACTTCGCATTGCGCTTAAAGAAGAAGCTGCCTTGAACTTTAACCCTTACTACACCCATGGCAGAGGAGCTCACCGTGCATTGGCGTGGCTGGGAATGGAGCTTTCTATTGGACAGTTTCTGTCGCCCTTTTGGGTAGGAGCAGGTTTAGGTGTTGCGGCTCTCACAGAGTTGGCCATTCGCGGCAAAAACAAAAAAGCAAATGCTGACTTGAACAGAACTGCAAAAAAACCTTTAGATGATGAAATAGAAAGTCTTCGAAAAAAGTTAACTCAAACTGTTATCCATGCTCGATATCTTGAAGGAATAGATCTGAGAACCTACATTGTGAATAGTTTATATAAGGACCTTTTGTCGCGTGCTAAGTCTAGCAACACAGCCTTATTAGACGAACAATTTAGAGAACTCTTCTCACATTACCAACATCTTGAAACAACCGATACCACGAGAGCCCATCCCTCTCTAAGCCCCGCAGCTGTAGCGTCTGAACTTGATGAAGACTCGCTTGGCTTAGCACCAACCGCAACACATTCAGAGCCTGTTGCAAACGGTACAAGAACTGTAGTTGCTGATGGCGATGAGCCGGATCCTGAACTTGCACAGCTTGCTGATGATGCAGATTCCGCAGCATCAGCACAAGAGGCACTCGCAAATCTTACAGCTCCAGTAAGACCCGGAACTCTCACTCGTTTAGACGAAGATGAGATCTCTACTGATGAAATAGCTAGAGTTATAAGAGACTATGACCCTTCAATACCTATTCCTGCAGTTACTTCTGAAACTCTTATAACGCGTGATGACGCTGCTGCAATAGATTTAGGAGCCACTGAATTAGCAGAGCTAATTGTTGGGGATGATGCTGATGCTGAAGAAAGACCTACAAGCCCCTTCAGAGCTGTAGCTCCAGAAGCTGTTGCTGAAGATACAACTGTGAGAGTTGCTGAAGATTTAGCTGATGCATGGGAAACTTTATTTGCAAGAAGTGAAGCACGCGAAGACCGCCCAACCACAGCAGAGCGTGTAGTTGAACTTACTGATGCTGAGATTGAAGTTGTTGATGAAGCTGATGGAAAAGTTGGAGACGAATAACACAAAACGAGTGAAAACCTTTTTAGAGATAAGGATGTACTTATGCCAATACCACAACAGCAACCAACAGGACTCAGACCCATTGACGGAGCAGCAGAGAGAAACCTTGCGCAGGCGCCAGAAGCAGTAAATACGCCAGTTGCAGCCCCAGTTCCTCCAGCCGCTACCGAGCCAAACCCCGCAACTCCCGCTCCCAGCGCTGTCGCTGCGGCTGCAAAATCCACCTATCACGAAGTGCGCGAAGATTACATTGTGCTCAAAGGTGTTCCTGGAGTGCTTCATGATCCGGCGCTCTTGGGGTCGATTGTATGTCCTTTTGTAGACTCACTTTCAAAGTCGAAGGCTGATGAAGCCAGAGAAGCTGCAAAGCGATTGGGAAATGACATTGATGAATCTAAGATTCCTTGGTGCGGTGACGGTGATGGTAGTCTTGAGAAAGGTGATGTCTTTGACTGTGTGATGAAGGTTGCTAACGCTGGCATTATCAAACCACTTACGAAACCTTCAGATTGGTTTTTTGGTATTGTTTCTGATGTTGATAAAAGAATAACAGGAGATGTGGTTGAGTGGTTAGGAGGAGATCGCACAGACAGACAATCAACCTTGTCTTGGGTGGCAAGAGGGGGACTTACCTATCTTGGCATAAGTGCAAAACATGCCTTTCAGGCCATGGGCACACCAGAAATGAGAGAAGTGCTTCGAGGGAGTGAAAAAGGATTTTTTGGAAAACTCTTTGGAGTAGGTTCGGCAACGTTGAAGAAAAATGCCGAATTTGTGGGTAAACATTGGGAGATGGGCCTCGCTGTTTGGGCAATTGCCAGTGGAGTTTTAAAATCTACCGATAAGCTTCTCGATAAAATTCCAGGAATAACTCAGTTAGATGGAGCGACGAGAAAAGCAGTAGACATGAGTGTTTCCACAGCGATTGTTCTTGGTTCTATGTGGGTTATCAAAAATCATTATAGTGGATTTTATTTTTCAAATGCTGACAAAATTGAGGCCGTAAACGAAAAGTTGGCGTTGGCAACAGATGCTGCCAAAAGGAAAGCTCTACAAGCTGAGCTTAAAGGCTATGCTGGCATTCCTTTAAAAACAGGCCTTATATGGGCAGGCGTTTACTTGCTTCTGGGAACATACACAAAGTTTGCAACGGAACAACCACGTGTTCTTGCCGCTGTTGATGGCTTGGATGGAAGCGACGATCAACCCTCTCCATATTTACCTTGGAACGGGAAGTTAAATTACTTCAACTCAGATTTGTGGGTGAATCATTATGCTTCTTGGGCAGGTACAGCGCCTATTTGGGCTATAGCTGGAAAGGGTGCTTCCATCTTTGCAGACTATGCATATACAAGATTAACCGGTGCTGAAAAACCAGTGTTTGGACGAAATATAATGTCATTTTCTGAAGAGGAAAAAGGTTTGCTTCGTGATTGTAAAGCCACTGCTACGACACCTTTGAAAAAAGGGGCGTACTATTTAAACTCACTTCGCATGATGCAAACAAAAGCAAGATGGGGATACTTTGGTTTACAGATTGGTGGTGGCGTGATGCTTTCTATTATCGCAGGCAGTGCAATGGCTGCAGCAAGAGGTTTTGATAATGCAGCCATCCAAGACAGAGCAGGTATCAGAGCTTTATTTAGCAGATCACTTAATACCTGGGCAGTAAGTGGATTTGCAGCTGCAAGTGGTATGAATCCAAGTCTTTTTGGGTATTATACTCCAGGGATGACGTTGGTGATTCCTATGTACGATATTTGTAATGAACGAAATGAAACAGTTGCCTTACTTGCTGCTCACAACTTGCGTAATTTAACAAAAGCAACAGACCGAGCTGAGCAAGAGAGAATTGCAAAGCTCATTCGTACATTCGAAGCTGCATCTGTAAGGACAGCTGAAATTGCTGGAAAAAAAGTTTTCATCAACGATGAGCGTAATGCAATTACAGCAATGATTAACGAATATAATTCCGTAGCCGATAAAATGAGTTTGGCAAAAGTTCCATACTACCCAGTTGAGTGCAAAAAGTGCGATGAAGAAATGAACACGCTTCTTAACTCAGGTTACAATGCAGCAAAAGAAGTTGCTATACCTTAAGAACGCAAACGGTAAAACACAGTTTGTCCTGCACCCCTTTCTCAAAAGAGAGAGGGGTGTTTTTTTGAGATCTTTCAAGAACTTTGCTTTGGAAATCACTACGCAACTTTTTCCCTTTGCATCCGATAATACCGTAGGAGCTCGTGATCTACTATGGAGATAAATATTCAAAATAATAAGCTTTTTCAAGCAATTAGCAGCTTTTATGAAGCTGGTGGCCTTACCTTGCAGTTGCCGGAAGGCACTTCATACATCTCATTTTATGATGGTGATCCCCAAAAAAAAGCTCCTTCTGCAGATGCTCCACTTTATGGCTCTTACTACAAAGTAGTCGCCTCAGGCATTTCAACTGAACACGGTGAAGAGCTTCATCTTGGTGTTGAAGGTGATGGCATGAGCCAAGAATTTTCACTGCCGCTTGGTGATAAAGAAATATTTGGCGCAGGTATTTTGCCTTACTTCGGTGGCAATTGGTTTCGCCGCATGGGCTGTGTTTCGGCTTTATCTGCTGGTGCAATATTTACGTCGAAATATTTTTTAGCAAGACGTTATGAAAAGCATGCGACGGATAGATTTATTTCATCATTCACTCAAGATGAAGTGCAGTTTTTAACGGGAAGAAGATATGGCAGCTATGTGCCATTGGCAGGAACAGTGGGCTCGCTGGTTGCGGGTTATTTCGTGTGTAAAAAATTTACACCACCACCTTCAGCGCCAGATGCAAATGGAGACAAAACTCCTGAAGCCAAGCCAAAAGAACAACCCGAAGTGCATGAGCCTTCACGCTGGTGGATACCAGTTGGTATTGCAGCAATAGTTGTGGGCGCTGCAATTGCGCTGGCTGATGGCCCAGAGCCGGGGCCCACAGATTTACTGGGAGTGCCAATTGTAAAGTGGGGATGGGCAGCTTTATAAATGAACATCAACTACACACATCACAACGGAAAACTTTTTTGCCAAAGTGAAAACGGCAAAGAAGTGGAAGTGCGCGACTACCTTCGTTCGTTGTTAAAAAACGTAAGCGCAAAAGACCTTTCGCTTGAAGGCTTAAAACAGTTTGATGAAGCCTATCAAAAGGCTTGCACGTATGTAGCAAGGTCTTCGTACCAAAATGAAAACCACTATCTTGCAAAGTTTGGCGATTTCATTGGAGTGAAAATTGTTGAACGACCGCCAGCTCCAGAAATTTCGGAAGAAGAAGCTAAAGCTTTATATGCATCTCTTGACGAAACTCGCGTAGAACTTTTGCATGAACAATTTTTAGATGTGCGTTCATATCTTTCTTCATCACGAATGCAATATGTGCGTCCGCAAGATATAAGTTGGTTTGATCCTTTTACTCGTCTGAGTACAGATGAACCAAGTGTGTTTGTGTATGAACAAGAGTTGAAGGAAAGGCTTGAACAAGCTCAGTTTGCGACGAAACGTTTTTCGGAAAGCAGTTCTGTTTACCGCTCATCATTGCCAAAATTCTTAGACCTTGTTGCAGAATTTGCGCAAGATAAAATTAGTCCAGCTGAAATGGAAACGCTTACTCAGATTGCAGAACAAGCAAGTGATCCAGAGATTAAAGAATTTTTTACGCAAGCTGTTTTGGGTGGAATGTTTATCACGCGAAAAAGTTCAGGCATTTTTGAATCTGGTGATCAAGACCTCACTCGTTTTGCGGGAGTAAATTTTTGCTTCAACTTTACCAACAAAACTCAAGAGCTTCCTTGCGCAACGCTGGAAGGTTTTGATGTCGAATACTGCACGCTTGCAACAAGCCAAAACGATGAAGAGAATCTTTCTCCAGAAGAAATGCAAGCACATGCAAATGAGTGTGCTGGTGTCTTAAAAAAAGTGGAGCCTTTTCATTTGGCTTTTGATGAAACTGTTCACCTTGATTTCTACCGAACCCGCTTGGGGTCTGCATTTGAGCGAAGTGAAAAAGCACGAGATTTGCTGAGTGATATCACATTTGTTTTATCTCATCCTCACAACACAGAAATGGCACGAAGAGCTCTTGTTCATTCGTTTAAAGGTTTGTTTTTGCCAGAGTCTGTTGCTGTGGTAGCCAATACTTATCTCGATTTTCTTTCACGCGCTGATCTTGATGCTGAAACGAAAAAGTTTTACGTAATGCTTATCCACAAAGAGCTCAAAGTGTATGCCGATGGTCATGTTGATGAGATCAACGCTATGCAGTTTCAAAATCCCTTTGCGAATCCAGATGTGCACACTTTATTTCTCATCCAAGATGATCTTGATCCACTGCTTGCACAAAGTATAAAGATTTTACTCAGTGCACTTGGTCAAAGAGATGCTTCCAAAAATGAAGAAATAAAAGGAAAAAGTTTGTCCATTGTTCTCGAACCAAAAGGCTTGGAAGTGCTGATGCAGCGGGCATTTACAGAGATGAGGGTTGTGCTTGAAGTGCATGAAGCACATACCAAAAGAGTTGCCGCATCTCTTCCAGCCTCAGACAAAGCTCTCTATCTTTCAACGCGAGGAGATGAGCTTAAGACACTGCAAGAGCAATTTGGAAAATACACAAATTGGCAGTATTTCAGATCGCGCTTGCTTGATAATGATTACATAGATCAAATGGAAAATGCTTTTCAGCAAATGCAGACAGCCTACCTTTCTGCAACTGGAAATGTTTACGATCTTTATCGTGGTGGAAGAAAATCTGATCGCGAAAGTCTTCTTGATCCAGGATTGCTCATTGATTTTGGTGCATTTTTTTCAACAAACCTTTTCCTCAAAGGAGCAGGGTTTGGATTGCTTAAAAAAATTCCAGTTTTTCTTCCGCCGATTCTAGCAGGAAGAGTTATTTCCAATACCGAATATGCACTTTCACATGAAGGTGACAAAAGACGAATTCCACTTTTTATTCCGAAAACTTACGCAGTTCCAGCCCAAGTTCGCCCATTTGAGGGGGTTAAAGAAGATGAGAAATAATCATTTTTGTTTTTTCTTTTTGACTTTCCTCCTTAAAGCTCGCTAGCCTCCGTAATAAGCTGTTTTTTGAAATCGTTGTCGATATCCTTTTTCTGAAAAAATTGTACGCGAGAAACTTTGTGAAAAGGAGGCAAAGATGCAAGTTGCGAATTCACCTTTTGTTTCTCTTCCTCGTCTGCACTTTGATGCGCCCGCCAAGGGCGCGCTGTTCCCAAATGCACTTGGGGCGCAGATTAGCTGCGTTGGTTTTTTACAAACACAAAAACCATTTGTGCATTTATCCTCCTCTAATTCTGCCGCTTCCACATTTCTTCTTAGCGTATCTCCACCTTCAAGTGCACTCAGCGCTCGTGATCGTTTGCAGTTACAGTGCGCATTTGCGAGTTATATCTCAAAAGGGTTTCCATTAATTTCCCCTTCAAAAAAAGACTCAAATTCCGAACGAGTAGAACAACTTGCTGGCGCTCTTTTTCCTACGTATGTTTATTTTTCTCTCTTACACTACTTAAAGGTCGGAACTGGAGAGAGCTATTTTGAAACTCACATAAATGCAGCACTTGATGTGTATGAAACTGCTAGCGGTGATCAAAGGCCTAAGATTGGAGCCCAGTTTCTTCAGTGGATGAAAGCTGAAGAGCTCACTGCAGACCGTATTTTAGAGGCAGTTCACCTAGGCCTCATCACAAGTGAAGCTGGTGAGAGGATGTTAAGTGCTGCGTCTCGAGCACTTCTAGACGAAATTGATGCCTTGGTTTATTTTCCTTGCTCTGCGCGTGGTAGACGTGCATCTCGTTTTCTCGTTTACAGCGCTTTGCTTGCTTTGCTTCATTCTTCCTCTCCTTTGTGGTCTCAGTTTTTAGCGCTTTCCTCTGCAATGCTGGCTGAAAGCTGTTTTGCGGTTCTTGATAGAAGGGCGAATGATAGAATTGACCGCCGCGAAAAATGGCCGAGACAGCATGATTTGACTCCTTTTCAAAGTGCACTTGCTGAAGAAAAGGTGGCAAAGGCCGCTGTGCAGGGAAGGTATGAGAGAAATCTGCAGTTTAGTGCGTTGGTGAAAAAACTTTTTAGTCCCTTGGAAATGTATTTAGACATAGCGTATTCACCAGAACAATTTCTAGCCCTGGAGGAAGACTTGAGAAATGCCGAGTCTCAATTAGGTACCGTAAGATACGCTTCCCCGAAGGCGACACCCGTTGTTGTAAATCCTAGTCCATCTTTATTACCGATAACAGAAGTGCAAGTTTCTCCACCACCACCTTCTTCTTCAGATAGAACGCCAGTTGCAGACGAAGAAGATGGTGCTCCGTTTGTGGATTTTCCTACAGAGCCAATGCCTGCAGGGCCTGGCGTTCCTGAGGATGAACTGTATTAGACCTCTTGAATCATTTCTGCCGAAGCATCTTTTTCTTGATATCCTCTCTTCTTCATGTGAAGTGATCCCCTTAAAATGACACAAGGAAATTCAGAATGAAAAAAATACTGTTCACATTACTCGCCTTGCTGATTGGCATGCACACTGCGTTTGCGGCCAGTAACGAAGACTTGCTCAAAATTATAAAAGCTTATTATCCACTTGCGGAACAGCATGAAGGTTTAAAAAATGAGCAAGATAATGTAGATGAAAAAAAAATAAAAACTTACGTGGTTGTCATGAACGAAGGCATTCCCGCCAGTTTTCCTCGGCGTTATATTTCGTGGCAAGAACATCTTTATGCAGGTTCTCTTGTAAAAAATGGAAAAATAAAACCTTTGCGAGGGCAAGCTTTTTTCCGTACCTTACATCCTGGTGAAATTTTTATGGTGAGCGACCTTGATGCCTTTGGTAAAAAAGTGTGGCTCAAACTTCTTTCCACTGAAAAGTATGCATATTCTTTAGAAGCAAAGTCAAAACCAGCGCATCTTTCCGCAGCTTTTGGAATGCAGTTTGATCAACAGCTTCTTAATTTTCCAGATAGCCAAACGGTAGTTCAATTACTTTCCGAATGGATTAAACCTTTCTCAAGTTATGAAGCTGCAGAACAATTTGCTGCCAAAACTTTTCCTTCTTCAATTACCGTTTCAAAAGAAGAAGCAAAAATGATGAACGAAAAAAAGAAGGAAAATGAAAAAATAAATCAGGAAATAAAGAAGGCTGAAGAAGAGCTAAAAGAAGCCGAAAGAAAACTTAAAGTGCTTCGCGATCAAGAAAATAAAAATATCACTTCCCAATGAAAAAAGTTGTCATCTTTGCAAAGCCAAGTAAGATGCGGCCATGCAGATTTTAAAATTCGGTGGTTCATCTCTTTCAACAACCCATGTTCTCAAAACTGTAGCTTTCATTGCAAAGACGCGTTGCCAAAAAAATCGCATTGCAATTGTTGTTTCAGCCTGCGGAGACACAACTGATCATCTTCTTCAGGTGATTGACCTTTCTCTTCTTGGGCAGCAAAAGCAGTGGAAATCAAAGCTTGCCCAGTTGAAAAAATATCATCTTCAGCTTTTAGAAAAAACTGTCTTGAAAAAGCATCAGCGATATACACGAGAAAGAATCGAGTTTATTTTTTCAGAGCTCCATTCTTTTCTTGCGGGCGTCTCTCTTGTTCATGATTGTTCTGCACGAACCAAAGATCTCATTCTTTCTCAAGGAGAAATTCTTGCTACAGAAATCGTTGCAGCTGTTTTAAATGCTGAAGGTCTTTCTGCTGTAGCCGTTCATGCCGCTCAATTGATTGCTACCGATGATCATTATGGTCAGGCGTTGGTTGATTGTGAACTGACAGAACAAAAAGTGAAAAAGTATTTTGCAACCCTTTCAAAAACCGTTCCTGTGATCACTGGATTTGTTGGAGGAACAGCAAATGGCGATATTACAACACTTGGAAGGGGAGGGTCAGATTATAGCGCAGCTCTCATTGCAGCAAGTGTAAAGGCTAAAGCTCTTGAGATTTGGACTGATGTTGATGGTGTGTTGAGCGCAGATCCGCGATTAGTGTTAGATGCCTTCCCGTTAATATCGTTAAGTTACGAAGAAGCTATGGAGTTAGCCTATTTTGGAGCAAAGGTTGTTCATTCGAAAACCCTTACTCCGCTCATGCAAAAAAAAATTCCCCTCTGGATTAAAAACACCTTTGCACCAGATGTGATTGGTACCTGTATAAGCGAAAAATCTACAGACGAAGGTATTGTCAAAGGCATTACTTCTATGAGTGATGTTGCAGTACTTACTTTAACAGGAAGCGGGATTATTGGAGTGCATGGAGTGGCAGGAAGAATGTTCACAGCTCTAGCAAGAGCAGAAGTTAATGTAGTGATGATTTCTCAATCGTCCAGTGAACAAAGTGTATGTTGCGTCATCTCAAGCGATAAACAAAAAGAAGCTGTCCATGCTCTCAAAGAAGAGTTTAAGTTAGAGCTCAAGGCTCGAGTTGTTCAAAATATTCACTGTGAAGCAGATATGGTGGTCCTTTCTTTAGTGGTGAGTAAAATGAAAGGTTCGCCAGGTGTAGCGGGAAAGCTGTTTTCTGTTTTGGGAAAAAATGGAGTGAATGTTGTTGCGGTTGCGCAAGGCTCTTCAGAAATGAGCATTTCATTCGTTCTTTCGGAAGAAGATAAAGTAAGAGCGCTCAATCTTATTCATGGTGCGTTTCACCTTTCACTTAATCACGTAAATCTTTTCATGATCGGGAAAGGAAGAGTGGGAACTGCTTTGCTGAGACAGGTTGAAGAAGCTCGAGTTCGTTTGCAAGATGAAATGGGCATAGATCTCAGGTTGATTGGAGTATGTGATAGCCAGAAAATTATTTTAGGCAATAAACCCCTTGAATTTAAAAAGTGGAAAACAAAACTCGCACAATCAAAAGAAACATTAAAACTTCCACAACTTGTTACTTCTTTAAAATCGACTGCGCTTGAAAACATTTTGGTGATTGATGTTACCGCAAGTGAAGAGATTGCAAAATACTATCCTGAAATAATTGCAACAGGAATGAGTGTGGTAACACCAAATAAAAAAGCACAAACACAAAACCTCAACACGTTCCATATTTTGCAAAAAGCTTTAAATAGAGGACGGAAACAGTATCGCTATGAAACCACCGTGGGAGCAGCGCTTCCCGTTATTTCAACTTTGCAGGATTTGAAAGATAGCGGCGACGAAATTCTAGAAATCCAAGGCATTTTTTCAGGAACGCTTTCTTATCTTTTTAGCACGCTAGATAAAGGGGTTTTGTTTAGTGATGCTGTAAAAGAAGCTGTCAAACGTGGATATACCGAACCAGATCCGCGAGATGATCTTTCGGGCGAAGATGTTGCGAGAAAAATTCTTATTTTAGCGAGAGAGCTTGGCTTGCAACTCAACTTAAAACAAGTGAAAGTGGAAAACTTAATTCCTCCCTCATTACGAAAAGGAAGTGTGGCACATTTTTTGTCTCGGCTTTCTGAAATTAACGCTGTCTTTGCAAAGCGTTGTGCATCGGCAAAGCAAAAGGGAAAAGTGCTTCAGTATTGTGCTCAACTGAAACAAGGTAAGCCTTCCGTGGGGGTTGTTGAGGTAAATGCAGATTCACCGCTGGCTCTTTTAAAGCCCGGAGATAATGTGGTAATTTTTAAAAGCAAACGCTATTTCGATAATCCACTTATTATAAAAGGTCCAGGCGCCGGCCCGGAAGTGACCGCTGGAGGCGTGTTTGCCGACATCTTAAAAATAAGTCAGTATTTGGTGAGATAATGAAAAAATTTCCCCTCTTAGCTTAAGAGGGGGTAGGGGGAGTTAGGGGTTTGAATGGGTTTTTTATTTAATGATCCATATTCAAAGGAAAACAGAAGAAAGTTAAGAAAAAATCAAACACAGGCTGAACAAAAAATCTGGAGTAGACTAAAAGGGAAAAATTTGGGATTTAAATTTTTTCGTCAATATAGTGTCGGAAAGTATATTCTTGATTTTTATTGTCCAAAAAAACGACTTGCAGTTGAGTTGGACGGTGGACATCATCTAGAAGAATCTCATCAAGAGTATGATAAAATGAGAAGTTTTTATCTTCAAAGTAAAAATATAAGAGTGCTTAGATTTTGGAATAATGATGTTTTGAAGAATCCAACTTTAATTTTGGAAAGGATAGTGGAGGAATTGAATAACCCCTCCTAACCTCCCCTTAATTTAAGGGGAGGAATAACATGAAAAAAAATAAATCTATTATTGCCTATGCACCTGCAAGTATTGCAAATGTTGGTCCGGGCTTTGATTGTTTGGGGCTTGCTGTTCATGGTTTGGGTGATTTGGTAAAAGCCGAACTCATTGAAGGTTCGTCACTGCGCATTTCAAACATGAGTGGAAAATCTGATGGCATTCCTCTTGTGGCTGCAAAAAATACAGCTTCGGTTGCAGTAAAAGCTTTGCTCAAACATATTGGAGTTAAAATTGGCATCGCGCTTGAAATCGAAAAGGGAATACCAGCAGGTTCTGGTTTGGGAAGCTCCGCTGCAAGTAGCGCTGCAGCTGTTTTTGCTGTGAGTGAGCTTTTAAACTTAAAAATTTCAAAAGAGGATTTGGTGGTGTTCGCAGCCGAAGGTGAAAAAGCAAGCAGTGGCGTTGCGCACGCTGACAATGTTGCGCCTTCGTTGTTGGGTGGATTTACCATTGCTTCGCTTCAAAAGAAAACAATCAAAATAAAAGCACCTCAACAACTCACAATGGTTTTAGTGAAACCTCACATGACACTTGAGACAAAAAAATCCCGAGCAGTGTTGCCAAAAACAATTTCACTCTCAGATTGCTCACGCCAGGGAAGCTATATTGCGGGCCTTGTAGCGGGCATGTGTCTTCGCAATTTTTCGCTCATTCAAGATTTTCTTCAAGATGATATTGTGGAGCCAGCGCGTAAAAAACTTATTCCACACTTTACTTTTATAAAAGCCTTGGCACTTGAACATGGCGCTCTTGCTTGTAGCATTGCTGGCGCTGGGCCAGCTCTCTTCGTGCTTGCAGAAGGGAATGGGCAGGCATCTCACGTTGCTCGTATACTGGAAAAAGAATTGAAAAACAAAAAGCCTGGGTTTGATATTTGGATTTCCCGGATTGACAATCAAGGAGCAAGGATATTGCATCAATAATATGGAACATATTTTTTACACCAGTTCGCGCAGTAAACAAAAAGTGACTTTTTCCGAGGCCATTTTTTCGGGGCAAGCTTCGGATGGAGGTTTGTTTTTTCCCATAGCTCTCCCAAAGCTTCAGCAAAAAGATTTGGGAGATTTAAAAAAACTCACTTTTGCGGAGCTTTCATTTTTTCTTACCACAGCTTGGCTTGGCGCTGAGTTTGGTGAGGAAGTGTGCAATGATATTTCATCCGCGGCTCACAATTTTCCACTCCCTTTTTCAGAAATAAGAAAAAATCGTTTTGTCTTAGAACTTTTTCATGGCCCAACGCAAAGCTTTAAAGATGTGGGTGCTCGTTTTCTTGCACAATGTATGAAACACGTTTTGAAAAAGCGTTCAGAAGAACTCACAATTCTCACTGCAACTTCTGGAGACACGGGAAGTGCTGTTGCAGATGCATTTGCGGGAATGTCGGAAGTGAGAACATTTATTTTATTTCCCGATGGTCAAATTAGCGATGTTCAGCGTCAGCAAATTTGTATGAAGCGAGAAGGTGTTACACCCATTGCTCTTCAGGGAAATTTTGATGATTGCCAACGTTTGGTAAAGCAAGCCATGGCCGATAAAACGCTCAAGCATTTGAATTTAAGTTCCGCAAATTCCATTAACGTGGGAAGGTTAGTGCCGCAAACATTTTACTATGTTTATCTTGCAGTTCAACTTGCGAAAGAAAAAGAAGAAGTTCTTTGCTGTGTGCCTTCGGGAAATTTTGGAAATGTAACTGCCGGCTTGATGGCTAAACATATGGGTTTCCCGCTTCGCTTTATTGCAGCTACAAATGCAAACGATGTGATTCCGCGTTACTTTCAGACAGGAACTTTTTCCGCAATGCCATCGGTGGCAACTTATTCCAACGCCATGGATGTGGGAAATCCTAGCAACTTAGAACGCATTCAATTTATGTATGAACAAAATGTGCAAAAAATGCGTGATGATCTTTTCGCTACCGTTACAAGTGATGCGCGCACATTAGAAGTGATGAACGAAGTGTACACTCAAGATCATTACTTGCTCGATCCTCACGGTGCTGTAGCCTGGGATGGAGTTGATCAATACTTCAACGCACATGCTGCCAATCAGCAGACAAGTGTGAGTCTCGCCACAGCTCATCCCGCAAAGTTTGAGCGCGCCGTAAAAGATGCGCTTGGCTTTTCACCCGAACTTCCGCTCGTTATGCAGGAACAGATGAAGCAGCTAAGTGGAGCCATCGAACTCGAACATTCCTACGAAGCCTTTAAACACCTCCTTCGCTCGTAGGGTACGTTTCCCCATAGTTTCACAGTTTTAGCACCCCTCCAAAACGAGGCTTTGAGAGGCCTCCTTTTTATGTTTATGAGCAAATTGATTTTTTCCTCAAAATCCCGCAACTTTTCACAAAAAATGCCGATAATAATTATGCTTGATTTCGGGGGTGAAAAGAGCATTATGCGTCAGAACTTTTTGTTCTTTTGGGAGATTTTTGAATGACACCGCCCGGAAAAATCAGAC
>PCXC01000011.1 GCA_002796345.1 Deltaproteobacteria bacterium CG11_big_fil_rev_8_21_14_0_20_42_23
GTATCTTCAGTCGCTTTGAAAAGCTCGACATCATGTTCATTGGCTTTATTCTTTTCGTGCTTATCGTGGAGGGTCTTAAATAGTGTTAACACGCCCTAAGTGTAACCGTAGTATTGTTAATGGTAACGTCATCGCTAGAAGTTGGAACAGCATCTCCACTCCAGTTTGTCGCAGATTCCCACAAACCATTTCCCGCACCTCCATCCCAACTAATGCTATCAGCCAAAGCAGAAGACGAAAGACAAAATACCACAATAAAACCAAATGAGAGTGTAAGCAATTTTCTCTTTAGCATCTGAAAAGACGAAGGGTGTCTCTGTAAAAAATTTGAGTGGCATTTTCTCATGAACTTTCCATCCCCCTACTTTTCTCAAAAGTTCTGAAATGACTCAGGAAAGTATACTTCATCCAAGCTCCAAAATGAACATGTCTTTTCTTATTTTGATCTTTTTGTTTCACATTTGAGGAATTAATGATTACAAATTTATCATTTTGATAACTTAATGGTAAAACCGTATAAAAATCAGGGGGCTAGGCTTAGGGGAAAGAATGCACTCCCGCTAGAAAAGGTGGGGACTAAAGTCAGCATTGAAAAAAAAGAAGAGCGCTTATTTGCTCTGGAGATACTCCTCCGTGAGTTTTTTTGCGAGTTCTACTCCAGGCTGGTTGAAGGGATTGATGTCATGAAGAGCACCCGAAAGTGCCGTGGCCATTTCATACACCATAAACAGTCCGCCAAGGCTTTTGGCATCTAGCCTTGCCAGCTTCACACATATATTAGGGCGGTCAACTTTTCGCAAAGCCTCTGCTACCGCCATTTGCTGGGCATGAAGAATTTCTGAAAGCTTTTTTCCTTCAAGAGGAAGTGAAAATGGTGAGATGTTTTTTATTTGTGTTTCTTCCACTGCAAACTGTTCAAGCTTGAAAAACGTAAACACTTTGTCGTTTGGCCCCTCCATAAACAATTGCAATTGCGAATGCTGGTCGGTAGCACCTAAGGCTTTGAGTGGAGTTTGCCCTTTCCCTTCTTTGCCCAAACTTTCTGCCCACAGTTGAATATACCAATCTGCAAACAACGAAAGCTTATCGGTATACGGAAATAAAACTGAAATGTGTTTTTGTTTTTTGGTATTCAGCAAAAAATGAATGCGCGCTACGTTACACGCATCGTACGCATACTCTTGCTGCGCATAATCTGCTCCGTCAAGCAACGCATCAATGTCAACACCCGCAACTGCAGCGGGGAGAAGCCCCACCGGCGAGAGCACGGAAAATCTTCCCCCCAATTGGCTGGGCACAACAAACGAACGAAGCTGATGTTCATCTGCAAATGCACGCAATTTTCCTTGCCTTGCATCGGTGCAGAGCAGCACATGTTCTTTCCATTCTGCTGGAAGTTTCGTTTGCAACTGTTGCATTACCAAAAGTAATTGCGAAATGGTTTCAGTAGTTCCACCTGATTTTGAAACCACATAAAAACACGTTTTCTTGAGATCGAGTTTATGCAGCAAAGGATAAAAAGTAGATGGATCAATGTTATCGCACACCACAACACGAGTTGATACAGATGAAAACAAAGCATCGTTATCAGTTAATGCTGAAAGCAAACATTTTGTACCAAGCGCTGATCCGCCAATACCAAGAACTACAAGCGTGCTGAATTTTTCTCGTACTTTTGTTGCAATACGTTTTATTTCGGCCAGTTCATCACGTTCATGAGGCGCGCGAAGAAAAGAAGCCTCTCCACTTTTTTCCCAGACTTGTAATTGTTGTTGCGCTTTGGAAAGTTCCACTTCACTTACTTGCCATTCAGCTTGGCTGATCCCATGCGCTTCGCCCACGTGTTCTGCAAAAATATTCTTGATGTCGAATTGAATCATGTTTCACCTTTAGGATGTTTTGTGTTCGGTTTTTTTCATTTCGTTGTCCATGATTGTCATCCTGAGTGAAACGAAGGATCTCCTTAAAATGACATAGATTCTTCGCATACGCTCAGAATGACAGCACGTTAGGAGAGGAGGAAAATCACAACATATTTTTAAGTGACGCGATTTCTTTAGCATTCAAAAAACGCCAAGCGCCTTTTTTGAGGCGTCCAATTTTGAGTGAGCCCACTGCAATGCGGCGAAGACGAATCACCGGATGGCCAACGGCATCGCACATGCAGCGAAGCTGACGGTTTTTTCCTTCTCGAATAGAAACTTCAATCCAAGAATGTTCTTCCCCTTCTCGTACTGACGAAACTTTTGCCGGTAGAGTTTTTCCATCTTCAAGCTCAACACCTTGGCGCAACTCATCTAATGTATGTCTGCTAGGCTTTCCCGAGACTTTGATTTGATAGGTTTTCCAGAACTCATGCTTTGGATGCGTGAGGTGTTGGATAAAATCACCATCATCCGAAAGCAACAACAAGCCTTCAGTTTCGAAATCTAACCTGCCCACAGAATTGAGCGAGTTTTTAAATTTAGAAAGATGATCCCAAATAGTATTTCTTCCTTTTGGATCTGATTTTGTCACCAGACAAAGTGGTGGTTTGTAAAAAGCAACGTAGGTAAACCGCTTAGGCAACGTTAAATTTCTGCCGTCGAGTTTTACGTGATCTTTGCTGGGATCAACTTGAGTTGCCAATTTGGTAATGACGGCACCGTTTAAAATAACGCGGCCTTTTTCAATGGCTTCATCAGCTGCTCTGCGCGACAACTCAGTGGTAAGAGCTATCAGACGGTTCAGTCTCATCGTTTGCGGCAGATTCATCTTCGGCATGGGAATGTGTTGATTCCGCTTCTGATGCGACGGAGTACTCTTCTTCTTGGGCTGATAAACTCTGTTCTTCATGACTTTGTTTTCCACTTTTTTCTTCCCCCTCGTCATCGAGTTTAACATCCTTGAATTGTTCCTTTACTACGGGATGTGTAAAAATGTCTTTTTCGAGTAAGCGCACAGATTTTAACGTATAATCAAGATCTGCAATGGCTTCTTCATCTTCTTCTTCACTTATTTCTAATTGCGAAATCACTTCGGTTTCTTCTTCACCTTGCTCAATCACTTCGGTTTGCTCTTCATCATCGTCACCATCACCTGATAGCAGCTCCATTTGCCGTCCGGTGCCTTCTTCGGTGAGCACTTGTTTCTTCTGCATTATTTCTTGAATTTCAGAAAGACTTGGCAAGGCTTTTAAATCGGAAAGATCAAATAATTCCAAAAATGTTTTAGTGGTTCCATACAACAACGGCTGACCCGCTTCGTCGCGCTTACCCACAATTTTCACCAAGTCTTTTTCAAGTAAAGTTTTGATGACACCGCCAGAATCAACTCCGCGCACATCTTCAATTTCTGAACGAATACAAGGCTGCTGATAAGCAATGATAGCAAGGGTTTCCAAGGCAGCTGGTGAAAGCCTTGTTGGCTTTGGAAGATTTAAACGCTTCAAGGCATCGGCACATTTTTCTTTTGAACGAAACTGGTATCCACCTGCAATTTTTTTGAACTGAATCCCTCGCGCTGGATTTTCATTGTAACTTTGCTCAAGCTCATCCAACACTTCTTTCACTTCATCTCTTGAAACACCTTGATCTTCCAAAAGATCGGCAAGGCGTCTGTCGCTTAAAGGTTCTTCGGAAACAAAAATATAGGCCTCAATCAGAGAACAGAGTTCTTGCTTTTCCATTTAGCTTTCCTCACTTTTTACGGAACCATATTCATCAACTTGAATTTTCATTCGCTCTTCTTCAGAAATTTTTTCAACTGAACCACGAAGGTAAATAGTGCCGCCGCGTTCAATTTGGTAGAGCTTAATCATTTTAAGACGGCACATTTCCAACAACGATAAAAAAGTAATGATGACATCGTACACATCAAACACATCGGTTAAAATTTCTTCCATAGTGGTGGTGGCATCTTTTTGAATGCGATCCATCAGCTGATAAATGCGAGCATTGACGCTAATGCGATCGAGTCCAACGCCGTGAAATTTTTTCTCGGGGACACGCGCAATAAGTTTTCCAAACGCCTCAAGCAATTCGTAAATATCAACTTCGAGTGGACCATCATGCGTGGGCTTCACTCTTTCAGGACTTTGCGGAAGAAAAACATCGCGACCAAGCTGGGCGCGGCCTTCCAGCTGATTGCCAGCTTCTTTATATTTTTGATACTCCAGCAAACGTTCCACAAGACTTGCGCGTGGATCATTGCCTTCATCTTCAAGCACACCCTGCTCTTCAATGGGAAGCAACAAGCGCGATTTGATGTGCGCCAGTTCAGAAGCCATCAGCAAAAACTCACCCGCAAAATCAATATCGATGTCTTTAATCTCTTCGATGTACTTCATATACTCTTCAAGTACGAAGGTGATGGGAATGTTGTAGACATCGATGTCATTTTTTTTGATGAGGTGAAGCAAGATATCCAGCGGACCTTCGAAAGCATCTAAATTGACGCGGTAATCTTGAGCAAATTGAGTAGCTTCCATAGTTTCCTCTTAACACTAGGTGTAGTGAAGTCCCACCTTTTCTTTCACTTTTTCTAATGTGGCTTCTGCGCTTTCACTTGCCTGCTTTGAGCCAGCGCTAAGCATTTGAAGCAACTCTGCTTCTTTTCCGTCCCACTTTTTACGCTCTTCCCGTATGGGATTCCAGAACTTCAGCGCATTGGCAATACATTTCTTTTTGCAGTCCACACAGCCAATTTTGGCACTTCTGCAATCGGCATCTACTTCGGCGCGTTCTTCATCTGGTGTAAAAAGACGATGATAATCATAGAGCCGGCACTTGTCCGGATCTCCAGGATCTGCGCGTCTTTGCCGTGCAGGGTCTGTGATGGTGGCCATCACTTTTTTACTCATCTCTGTTTCGTCATCAGCAATGTAGATGGCATTGCCAAAACTTTTCGACATCTTTCTGCCGTCGATGCCAGGCACTCGAGGAGTTTTGGTAAGCAACGCTTCAGGTTCCACAAAAATATTTTCAGCCTTCAAGACAAAGTGAAAACGCCTGATAATTTCTCGCGACAACTCAATATGCGCTAGCTGATCTTCACCCACCGGAACACAAGCCGCACCATAAAGCGCCACATCAGCCGTTTGCAAAACAGGATAGCCCAAGAAACCGTAGGTATCCAAATCTTTGCCTTCCATTTGCAGCTTCATGTCTTTGTAGGATGGAACACGTTGCAACCACGAAAGCGGCGTAATCATAGAGAGGATAAGGTGAAGCTCGGCATGTGCTGTTACAAACGATTGCAAAAAGAGAGTAGATTTTTTGGGATCAATGCCCACAGCCAGCCAGTCTTTCAGCACTTCTTTCACATTGCTTTGAATGTCACTCACATCTTCATAAGCTGTAGTAAGGGCATGCCAGTCGGCGATAAAAAAGAAGCAGTCAAATTTTTCTTGAAGCTCAACCCAATTCTTAAGTGCACCAAAATAATTTCCCCAATGCAATTTTCCGGTTGGCCGCATGCCACTGACAAGTCGTTTTTTCTTCATTCTCTTCCCATCTCTTTTTTAAGGTAACATCCACTTCGCCACCACGAAAACTGGAATCAGCACATAGCGCAATAAACCTGCAATAAAAAGGACTAACAAAATAACCATTCCATATCGTGAAAACTGATCAAAGCCGTGCACCATGCGTTCTGGAAGCAGGCCTCTTAGCACAGCACTGCCATCTAAGGGAAAGAAAGGCAGCATGTTGAAGGCAGCAAACAAGAGATTGATGATCACTCCCATTTCTAAGATAGATTTAATGCCAATGAGAACCGAAAAAGAAGTTGTGCCAGATTCAGGAAACGTTGAAAAAACTTGCGGAATCAAGGCCAAAAGCGCCCAAGACAAAGCTGCGCAAACACTTGCCACAACGATGTTTGAAAGCGGTCCAACCGCTGCAATCCACAAGTGATCTTTACGCGGATTTTTGAGTCTATTTCCATTTACCGGAACAGGCTTTCCCCATCCGATAATCGGAAAACCGGTCAAAATCCCAAAAATGGGCAAGAAGGCAGTTCCAATCACATCCATGTGCGGCAGCGGATTCAACGTAACGCGGCCCAAGTCTTTTGCCGTACTATCGCCAAAACGATTGGACATCCATGCATGTGCCGTTTCATGAACAGAAAGCGAAAACAAAAAAAGCGGATAAAAGAGGAACAATTGTATGATTCTATCGTGCATAGGCTGCAGGGTTTACGGTTAAGCACTTGATTTGTCAATGCTTCTCGTCTGCGGGAGAAAGGCCTTCTCACCCGCGTGGATGGAATTTTTTGTGGAGGGCTTTTATGTGTTTCTTGGAGACGTGAGTGTAGATTTGCGTGCTAGCGATATCGGCGTGGCCCAAGAGCAATTGGAGCGAGCGCAAGTCGGCTCCGTTTTCCATCATGTGTGTTGCGAACGAGTGCCGCAAGATGTGAGGTGTAACGCGTTTTGTGATGCCCGCAAGCTTTGCATATTTTTTTACCAACATCCACAAACGTTGACGAGTTAAGGTTTTCCCGCCTCTTCCTACAAACACCGCATTGGTGCTTTTGCCCTTCAAGAGTTGTGGCCTCTCTTTTTCCAAATAGGCCTGCAGGGCTTTGATGGACTCTGAACCCAAAGGCACAAAACGCTCTTTGTTGCCTTTTCCTGTTGGCCTCGCCCATCCCGACTGAAAATCAATTTGCTCCAGCGAAAGGTTCACCATTTCTGAAATACGCATGCCACTGGCGTAGAACACCTGAAGAAGTGCAGCATCCCGCAAACCCAGGTGGGATCTGGTGTCTGGAGCATTGAGTAATGAATCGACTAGATCTGGCGACAAAATTTCTGGAATCTTAAAAAGAAGTTTTGGCGACTCCAAAAACTGGGCGGGATCGTGTTGCAAAACAGAAGTATAGCGCAAAAACTGAAAAAAACTTTTCAGCGACGAGAGAATGCGCGCTTGCGATCTGGCTGAAATATTTTTTTTATGCAAGCTCAGCAAAAAAGCCAAAAGATGTTCGCTTCCAATTTCTTTTGGCGAAGTAAGTTTGTAGGAAGAAAGCACCGTGATAAAATCAGCAATGTCTTTTGAATAAGCAAGAATGGTATTCTGTGAAAATCTTTTCTCCAGCTTGAGGTAATCCACAAAATCATCCAAAAGCTGATCAAAGCTCAATACAAGTTGTTCTTGCTTTTGCGTCATCATCACCCCAAGGGAATCGTGCTTGAACTTTGAACAGGCCTACTATATCACAACGCTATGAAAACAATAAAATCATTTAGAGATGGATTGGCCTATTTTTTCAAAGGTTTTCATTATTTTGCCAAGCACAAAAAACTTTTTCTCTACGCCATTATTCCTACGCTTATCAATCTTGCTCTCATGAGTGTGCTCATTAGCTACTTCACCGATTTTTTCAACACGGCTTATCATATTTTGATCGACCTTTTGCCTTCATTCAACGTGAACATCGAAACCGCTTGGCTTGCACATTTGCTGTCGGCACTCATTTGGTTTGCAAAACAAATCATAAAACTTTTGATTTTGCTTTTGAGCATTCTTTTCCTCTTTTTGTTTTTTTATATGGCTGGACTTATTCTTTCATCACCATTCAATGATGCTCTATCAGAAAAAGTGGAAGAAATTGAACGCGGAAAAAATGAAACGCCCTTTTCTTGGGAACGGCTCGCCATCGACTCTCTAAGAGCCATCAAAAATGAAAACATTAAAACAGTAATCTTTTTGCTTATTCCACTGGTTTTGCTGCTGATTGCTTTTATTCCAGTATTGGGTTCCCTTCTCTATCCCTTTATTACCGCTGCTTTCTCGTCATTTGATTTTGGGTTTACGTATGTCGATTTGCCCATGGCGCGAAAAGGGTATCCTCTTAAACAGCGTCTCTCTTTTTCACTTCAGCACAAGTGGAGCATTATGGGTTTTGGCTCGTTTCTGCTCATTCCTTTTCTCAATTTTTTCCTCATGCCTGCTATGGTGGTGGGAGGAACACTTCTGTTTCTGGAACTTTCCGAAACAGATCAGCCTTGACAAAAACAGCAAAGCTTGGTTTTCGCTGCCAAGATGATTTGCCCTCGCTTTCACGAAAAAACTTCCAAAGAACGCAAAGAGCAGCTTTACTGCTATCCTGCCGGCCTCGATATTTCACCTTCCAAAAAAGTGATTGTTGAAATTGGACCTGGACGTGGTGATTTTTTGTGGCATCTCAGCAAAAGCAACCCTGATGCGATTGTGGTGGCAGTTGAAATAAAAGGGAAACGCAGCGCAAAACTCATTACAAGAAGTCAGCAACGAAAACTTGATAATATTGTGATTGTGCAAGGAAATGCGAAACAGGCCTTACCCGCATTTTTTCCATTAGAATCTATTTCTGAATTACACGTAAACTTTCCTGATCCATGGCCAAAAACAAAACACAGAAGCAATAGACTGTTGCAAAGAGATTTTTTATTGAGCTGCATTGAACGGTTGAAGAAAGAGGGAGAATTCTTTTTTGCTACCGATTACGAAGACTATGCAAAATCAGTTGCAAAACTTGTGAGCACCCTTCCAGCATTTAAAACTTACTACGAAGAGCGCATCGTCCAAGAAGCAGAGCACGCCTTTCCTACTTTCTTCTTTGAAAAGTGGAAGCAAATGGGCCGCAGTTTTTATTATCAGCGCTATCGAAAAGTGTGACGGCAATTCTCCCCTCTTAAATTAAGAGGGGCTGGGGGAGTTATGATTTTCGAGTGTGAAAAAACAATAACCCCACCTAACCTCCCCTTAATCTAAGGGGAGGGATAAAAACTTTTCATCACGGTAAAACGTTTTCATTTTCTTCATTCAACTTCGGCAAAAGTTTTAGCGCTTCATACATATTTCTCTCGAGCCTGTCTGGATCGTAAGCGGTTACCACAAGGTCTTCGTAGACAGTTCCATCTGGAGAAAGAAGTAAAACGGTTGGCCATCCTACTACTTTATATTTATCGATCACGCGTTTCACTTCTTCTGTTTCAGTGGTGGCATCAACGCGGATCATCACAAACTTTTCACTTAAGCTTGCAATGTCCGAACGTGAGAAAAACTTTTTTTCCAATGCCAAACAAGGAGGACACCAATCGGCGTAGAAATCAATGACAATGGGCTTTTGCAAGTCGCGCGCTAATTGCAAACCTTCTTGCTCTGAAGAAATCCAATGCACCATTTGCACTTGAGTTTGTCCAAAAAAACGGTTCGGAGTATAACCAACAAGCACTCCAAAATAGTACAATGCTGGCAACAGCAAAATCAGTCCCAGAAGCCTTTTCACCCACACCATCCAAGGTCCATTTTTAAGCGCATTGCTCACACTTGCCGAAAAAATACCCAAAAGCAAAAACAGAAGCCCCATTCCAAAACCGTAAACGACAAGCATGACAAAACCTAAGAGGTAACTTTTTTGCAACAGCACATAGGTGAGAATGGCAGCAATAACTGGCCCAACACAAGGTGTTGCTATAATACCGGTTCCAAGCCCTGCCAGGAAAGCACCGCAAATACCGCTTCCCCCAAGTTGATGTAAAAAGTGATGGAGTTTTTGGGGTAAGCGGAGGTGAAACAAGCCCAACATAGAAAGACTCATCGTGAGAAACACAATCACAATCAACGCCAAGAAAAACCTGCTCTGAAAAAGAAACCCCAAATTTTTTCCCAGCAAGGCTGCCATCATTCCTAAAACTGCATAAACCAAAACCATACCGCACACTAAACTGAAGGACAGCAAGGCATTGCGCTTCAAGCTTGATTCGGGGTGAATACCCACCACCAAAAGTGTTACCGGAATTAATGGCCAGACGCAGGGTGTAAGCGAGGTGAGCAAACCAGCTAAAAAAACCACTAAAAGCGTTAGCCCCATTCCGTGCTGAGTGAGGGTTGAGAAGCGTTCTGCGTCGAGGAGATTCCAAAAACTTGGAGCTTCGTCAGAGCGTTTTATTTCGTTTTGGCTTTGTGATGAATCTCGAGTTTGCGCATTCAAAACAGTGATGAAAAGGGAAAGACTGCGCGACTCTGGCCTCAAGCACAATTGCGGAGTACAGCCCTGCAACTCAAGCCCCATCACAAGTTCCCGTTTTCCCACTTCTAAGTCTTCGGGAATGTGGCCAGTGATACGAATGACAGCTCTTCCCGTATACACCAGAGATTGCTTTCCCAAAAAAGGATCTTCGTGTGATGTTGCGGTGGGATAAGCAATGTCATCAATTTGAACACCTTCTAAGGTTTCGAAAAAAACTTCGGTTTTATCGGCATAGACATAATGATCTTCTGGCATATCGATAACGAGGTTCGCCTCAAACTGGCTTCCGGTCTCAAGATACAGATGTGACTGATCGAGGTAGGCGTTAAAGGGCGAGTCTGGAATAAGCGCCGCCCGAGCCAGATAAGACGAGAAAAGAACCACCAGCAGCACTAGATATTTCAGGGATTTCATCATGAAATGCTCTCCAATGTTATAATTTACTTGAAGTCTCGCTGTATTGGCTTTAACATGAGAAAAATCAACCATTTACAGAGGGCTTTCGTTTACATGAATTCTGAGAACAAATACATTATCAAGGCAGCCTTCACGATTGCAAGTAAAACCAATTCAAGTGCAGTATTTATCCATGCCGATCCCCTTGATGATCTGATTTATGATGAAAAATTTCTAAAGAAAAAAATTAAACTGTTTTTCATTTCCAAAAAGAAGAAACTTGAAAGTCCCGAAAATGATCTTTTCCTTTCTGAAGCAAAGGCAACCATCACCGTTCCCAAAATTTCACTCACAAGGCTTTCACTGATTAAAGTTGTCACCACACTTGCCATGTCGCAAGAGCTTATCGAGCCTGGTGAGAAAATTGTGTTTGCCGTTGGACAAGCCGAAAACAATAAACTTGATCTGATTCAAATTGTGGATACTTCGAAAGAGTCTGAAATTATCATTGGAAAAAACTTTTCCAAAATTAGCCACGCTGCAAATCCTGAAGTGTTTCAAGCAGTCCTAAACCTTGCCATCGAATTGGCTGATAAGGGCCGTGAGGGAAAACCGGTGGGCACTATCTTCGTTATTGGAGATCATGAAAAGGTGCTTCAGTTTTCAAAGCAAATGATTATGAACCCTTTCAAGGGCTACGACGAAGAAGACAGACATGTCCTCTCAAACCAGCTTAAAGACACCATTAGAGAGTTTTCTGCCTTAGATGGCGCTTTTATCATCAGTGATGACGGCACTTTGCTGACCGCCGGAAGGTACCTAGGAGCCGCCATCGACGATTCCAATTTGCCCCGAGGTTTGGGCAGCAGACACCAGGCAGCTGCCGGAATTACCAGCTTGACGAATGCGGTGGCCATTGCTATCAGCGAGTCCTCTGGCGATGTCCGCATTTTTAAAGGTGGAAAAGTGGTCATGCACATTGAAAAGGCCCCCTCTAAAAAGTAAGGCTTTCGGCACAAATCTTAAGAAGGCACACCATCCACGAAGGAGAAACAAAGATGTTGAAGAAACTTGAAAGCATGAAATTTGACCGAAGACTTGTAGAGCGACAACTTCGCGACACTACCCTTACCGAAAAAGAATACAGCGCTTACCTTAGCAAATTAGAAGACGACGCGGAAAACGTTACCTACGTTGAATTTGAGCACAACTCAAATGGAAGTGACGATGGCGAACTTGGCGAGCTTACTTTTACTCCAGTTTCACTCTAAGAATACTCAACATTTCAAAAGAAAAGCAGCTTCGTGCTGCTTTTTTTATTTGTGCTGACACTTTTTTCCTTCTTCAGTAAACACCGCCCTCACTTGCTTTATGATTTCCTTTTTCACTTCCTCTTCACTTGGAGTGTTTTCTTTCAGCTGCATTTTTAAAGAAGTAATTCCTCGTTCCGCAATACCGCACGGAACAATGTGACGATAATGCAAAAGATCTGGATCAACGTTAAATGAGAATCCGTGCTGGGAGACACCTTGCACAAAGTTAAGACCAACAGCTGCGATTTTATTTTGCCCAATCCAGAGACCCGGATATTCAGGATCTCTGCGGCCTTCCACTCCAAAATGCTGCAGTGTTCGAAGACACACTTCTTCAACGGCGCACACAAAATCTTTAACGCCCTTTTTGGTAGAATGAAGGGAAAAAATAAAGTAGCCCACAATTTGCCGTGGACCGTGATAGGTAATTCTTCCACCTCGATTTGACTTGATGATGTCGATGCCATCACTACGAATTTCATCTTCAGAGGAAAGAAAGTCTTCAGCCGAATCTCTTCGGCCCATAGTGTAGACGGGAGGATGTTCAACCAGAAGAAAAGTATCGGGAATTTTGTTGGAAATTCTAAGCGCGCGTAATTCTTCTTGGAGATCCCAAGCCTTTTGGTATTCAAGCACACCCAAATCTTTGCAGTCTATCACCTTGCCTCCAACACCAAACATTTACGACATTTCTTTTTTCTTTTTTACATTGTGCTTCAAAATTTTTAAACCCGTGATGAAATACTGCAAGGCACTTAAGGCAATAAGACCTGCGGAGACAAAAAGGAAAAGCTGAAAAGCAAAAACATATTCAGACGAACCTAATTGCAAAAACGGCTTCCACCAAAAAATAAGTCCAAGCACGGCCGTTGAAAGTTGAAACAACGTTGCAAATTTACTGGTGAGTACGGGTTCGTAGCGAAAAGAAATTTTGTTGCGTTCAAGATAATAAATCCCACATAAAATAAAAAAATCCCTCGTAAAAGCGATGGCAAAAAACCACCAAGGCAAAATGCCAACGATGGTCAGCAAAACAAAACACGATTCTACTAAAAGTTTATCCGCAACAGGATCTAGAATAGCTCCAAGTTTTGAAGGTTGTTTCAAAAGTCTTGCTACTGTTCCATCAATCAGATCGGTAAACCCGGCGATGGCAAAACACAAAACCGCATAAAGATGCTCGGAAAGAAAAAACAAAAGAACAAAAACTGGAACCAGCGCAAGTCGTGAAAGCGTCAGCATATCAGCTATTGTATATTTATGTTTCATGGCGCGCATTATAACCTCTCACTTTATTTTGACAAGTCTCTTTACAGCATCAAAGCAAGACTTCCGAGAGGAAATCTGGAAGGCTTCTTCTTCTGAAACATGAACTGCCTGAGCAAGGCTTTTTTCTTTCTTTGCCATTGCAGTACTTGTGGTGGAAAGCAAGCATGTTGCTTCGGTATAAACAGAGATTCTGAAGTCTCTGGACCTTTCTTTTTTCTTCAATTTTGCCTCGCAGCTGATGAGACTGTTCATGTTTGGAGCTAGGGGAAAAGCAAATGAAAGCAAAAGTTCACGCGGCATTTCGTCTACTTCTTCCGCATATCTTTGAAGTGCATTTTTGTATTTATAGACAGCCGCTAACGCAGATTTGGAAACAGTTTGCGGGAAACTTCTTTTTTTATCTTCACTTAGTGCCGCAGCTATTCCCTGCTCGCAGGCATTGTAAACTGGTGAAAGGTTTCCATCGAAGTTGGCTTTAAATATTTTTTGAATAAGGCCAGGTGAAGCAAGTTTATGTTGTTCAAATATCTGCGCCACGAAAAAGGTATTGGCATCTTGAGGTTGTGCTAAAAGAGTATGAGGTGAGCAAAAAAGAAAAACAATAAAACAAAAGAAATGTAAAAAAAGTTTCATAAACGTTTTTCGGCCTCAAGGGGCCCTAGTTTTTACTGCTGGACTTGGATAAATGCTTTGTACTTGCCTAAAAATTTTTCTTGAAGATCACATTCAACTTTTATCCCCTTTTCAAGGCGCTCAACTTTTTTTACAAAGGCTAGCTCGTAAAGATGCGAGAGGATATCTCCTCTCTCGTAGGGAATAAAAAGTGAAGTAGCAAGAAATTCTTTTCGCAAAGCTTTATCCAGCGTTTCTAAAAGATGACTTATGCCAGTACCTTCCAGAGCAGAAATACATTCAACATCTTGCGGACAATGGAACTCATCCAACGTATCCACTTTGTTGTAGGCCAAAACTAAAAGTTTTTTTGAAAGCTGAAGCTCTTCAAGCACCTTCGACACCACTGCAATGTGATCTTGATACCGATGATGTGACACATCAACCAAGTGCAAAAGCAAGTGCGCATTTCGAACTTCTTCAAACGTGGCTTGAAATGCGTCCACCAATTGATGCGGCAATCGGTGGATGAAACCTACAGTGTCTGCAAGTAAAACAATTCTTCCTGAAGGAAGTTTCAGTTTTCTTACGGTAGGATCGAGGGTTGCAAAAAGTTTATCTTCAACCAACACATCGGCCTTGGTAAGCGACTTCATGAGGGTTGATTTTCCGGCATTGGTATACCCAACAAGAGAAATGAGAGGAAGCGGAACTTTATCTCTTCTTTTGCGATGAAGTGTTCGGTGTTTTCGCACCTCCTTCACTTCACGCTTGAGTTGTGTAATTCTTTCTCGAATGCGTCGGCGATCTTGCTCTAGCGCTGTTTCTCCTGGGCCTCTTGTTCCAATTCTCCCCACCTGTTGCGACAAATTTTTTCCACTGCCCACAAGACGCGGTGCTAAATATTCAAGTTGCGCAAGCTCAACTTGCAAGCGCCCTTCTTTTGTTTGTGCTCGCATGGCGAAAATATCGAGAATCACTGCCGTTCGGTCTAAGACACGAACGCCAAATTCATTTTCCAAGTTACGATTTTGCACAGGGCTTAACTCATCATCAATCACCACAAGGTCAAGATGATGTTCTTCGCAAAGGTGTTTGGCTTCTGCTACTTTTCCTTTTCCAATAAAAGTAGCGGGATGAATTTGTTTCAGTTCTTGGGTAATGGTAAAAACTGTTTCTCCACCTGCTGTGGAAACAAGATTTTTAAGTTCTTCAAGAGAAAACAGCATGTCCTCTCTTTTCATATTTGGTTTTCCAACACCAATGAGAAGAGCCTTTTCTTTCATCACTTCGCTTTTAAGATGAGACATCATCGTAAGTAATTCCTAAACAGTCGTAAACTTCATCACGTCTTCACCAAAGCGATGCGAAATATCATGTGCCAGCTCTCGTGAAGGCATGACGTAGAGTTGCGGGGGAAGAGATAAAACCGTTTCTGTTTTTCCATCTGTAAGAAAATGCAGAAAACTTGGGCAACTCCCTTTATGCTGAGTGAGCATTTTTTTTAATTCATCTAAATCACTGCTTTGAACTTGCTTCGTATCCAAATAAAAATGGACACTCTTCGTAAAGTTAATCGCCACTTCATCAACAGAGCAAATGTCTTTCGCGATTATTTTTACTGTTTCACCATCAGACTCTGCAAGCCCCGTCACAAAAAGTGGTTCATCGGATTTGATAAGATCGGAAGCTTCAGAATAGAGATCGGAAAAAACAACCAACTCAACTGTTCCCTGCAAATCTTCAAGCGTCACAAAAGCCATGCGATCGCCTTTGCGTGTCATAATTTCTTTCATTCTTGAAACGAGACCGCCAACTCTCACTTCTTTATTTTTTTTCACTTCTTGAACAGATAGCGTATTGCTCGTGGCATACGTTTTTAAAAGCAGTTCATATTGATGAAGAGGATGACCAGTAATATAAAGCCCCAACGTTTCTTTTTCGTAAGAAAGCCGTTCTTTTTCCTGCCATTCCGGAAGCTCTGGAAGTTTTTCTTCTGTAAACTCAGTGTCGGAGCTGTTGAAGGTATCAAAAAAACTTACCTGTCCTGAAAGCCTGTCTCGTTGATGCGAGAACGCCATCTCTAAAGCGTGATCAAGTCCGGAAAAAAGCGAAGCCCTTGTCGTTTTTATAAAATCAAAAGCTCCACATTTTATTAAACTTTCTAAAACACGCTTGTTCACTTTTCTTGTATCAACGCGTCGGCAAAAATCGTGAAGCGAACGATAGGCTTCTGTTTTCTCACGTTCATGCACAATACTTTCGATAGCTGCTGCGCCTACATTTTTTACAGCGCCCAAACCAAAACGAATAATACCTTCTTCAATAACTGAAAAATCTTTTACACTTTCGTTTACATCTGGCGGCAGAACTTGAATAGCATGCGTTTTGCAGTCAGCAATGTAGGGAAGAACTTTATCGGTGCTTCCTTGATCGCAGGTCATGATGGCGGCCATATATTCGGTGGGATAGTGAAATTTCAAGTAGGCTGTTTGATATGAAACAAGGGCATAAGCTGCCGAGTGACTTTTGTTAAAACCGTATTCAGCAAACTTCGCCATAAGATCGAAAATAAACTCAGCCTTTGCATCTGGGATTTCATTTTTCTTTGCACCTTCTAAAAACTTTTCGCGCTGCTTTTCCATTTCTTCTGGTTTTTTCTTTCCCATTGCTCGACGAAGCAAATCTGCATCGCCAAGAGAGAAGCCCGCAAGCTCAGATGCAATGCGCATTACCTGTTCTTGATAAACAATAACTCCGTACGTATCTTTCAAAATGGGCGCAAGATGTGGCAACGAATATTCAATCGCTTTTCTGCCATGCTTGCGGTCGATAAAATCATCCACCATTCCACTTCCAAGTGGACCGGGTCTAAAAAGGGCTACAAGAGCTACAATATCTTCGAAACTACTAGGCTTTAGCTTTAGAATAAGCTCGGTCATTCCCTGACCCTCTAGCTGAAAGATGCCAAGTGTATCGCCCTCGGAAAGTTTTTGATACACAAGTTCATCATCAAGCGGAATGTCATCTATATTGAGGGTTTCGCCACGATGCTTCTGAATAAGCTGGAGGGTGTCATCTATTACTGTAAGCGTTTTCAATCCTAAAAAGTCAAACTTAATGAGACCAACACTTTCAACTGCTTTCATGTCAAACTGTGTAATCACCTCATCATTTTGGCCTTTTGAAAGAGGGAGATATTCAGTGAGTTCTTTATCCCCAATCACCACTCCCGCTGCATGCGTTGAAGCATGGCGCGGATAACCTTCCAGCTTTTTTGCAATTTCTATCAGCTTCGCAATTTGCGGATCTTTCTTCATCGCATCTACAAGCTTTGGTTCTTGCTCCAAAGCAGTTTGCAACGTGGTGCCAAGTGTATCGGGAACAAGTTTTGCAATTCTATCTACATCGGCGTAAGGCAGACCTAAAACCCGCCCCACATCTCGAATTCCTGCCTTTGCCTTCATTTTTCCGAAGGTAATAATTTGCGCCACGTTTCCATATTTTTGTGCAACGTAGTCAATGACTTCATCTCGTCGTCGCATACAAAAATCGATATCAACATCAGGCATGCTAATACGTTCGGGATTCAAAAACCGCTCGAAAAGTAAATCATGGAGAAGAGGATCGATATTGGTAATCCCCATTACATAGGCAACAAGAGAGCCTGCAGCAGAGCCCCTTCCCGGACCAACAGGAAGTGAACTCTTGCGTGCGAAAGAAATAAAATCAGCAACGATAAGAAAGTAACCAGCAAAACCCATTTGTTTGATGATGCCAAGTTCTCGTTCAAGCCTATCGAGATACACTTTTCTTTTTTCTTCATTGAGTTCACCCTTTGCTTCGAGGTGAGATAATTTTTCGTCTAATCCCCTTCTGGATTCAGATTCAAGAAAGGCTTCCAAGTTTTGCCCTTGTGGCGGTTCAAAATGAGGAAAGTGATATTCTGTGGTGTTCAGATCGAGATCGATGGAATCGGTAATGACAATCGTGTTGTCCAGTGCTTCAGGATGATCTTGAAAAAGTTTTCCCATTTCAAGTGGTGACTTGAAATAGTACTCATCATTTTGCATTTTTTGACGTCGATCATCATGAATGGTTTTTCCATCTTTAATACACATCAGCACATCAAATGATTCTGCATCTTCTTGATGCAAATAGTGGACATCATTCGTAGCAACAAGTGGCAGGCCTTTTTGCTTGGCAAGATACAACAACGAATCAGTTACCTTTTCTTCTTCTGGCAAACAATGATTGACCAGCTCAACATAAAAACGCCCGTCAAAAAGTTTGAGCAACGCGTCTGCTTGTTGATGAGCTTCTTCAGTTTTGTCTTGAAGCAAAAGCTTCGCAAGCGGGCCTGTCATGCCTCCTGACAAAGCAATAAGGTCTTCGCTGTAAGCCGTGAGCAATTCCAAATCTACTCGAGGTTTATAGTAAAATCCTTCCAAATAACTGTTGCTGACCATGCGGCATAAATTTTTATATCCATTTATATTTTTCGCTAACAACGTTAAGTGCGTTAAACTTTTTGCATACCGAGGATCACGCTCTTTTCGCTTTCCTTCTGGAAGAAAATAAATATCACAGCCGATAATTGGCTTCACTCCTGCCTTCATCATTGTTTGAAAAAATTCGTAGGCCGCAAACATATTTCCATAGTCAGTAATGGCAACAGCTGGCATACCAAGCTCTGCCGCCCTTGTTGCAAGCTTTTGAATGGAACATGCACCGCTTAAGAGGCTATAATTGGTGTGAAGGTGAAGATGAACAAAACCCCGCATGAGAAAACTCCAAAGACATTATAAGAAAAAGGTTGATTTTACTCAAAAAAACCGCTTTGTGTAAAAGTTCGTAGCTTAATACCCATGCTTTCAACCTTTTTCAAGGAGTATATTCCATGGAAACAACACTCGTAACAAGCCCTGAGGGGATTTTGTCAATCCTCATCGCCACCTGTCTGTTTTTTTTCTATTTGGAAAAAACTGGCAAAATGAAAAGTATTTTCAAAATTTTTCCACCGCTTATCTTCATTTATTTGATTCCAGTGTTCTACAGCAACTCTGGCCTTATACCTCAAAGTGCACCAGTATATGACACGCTCAAAACCTACTTACTCCCTCTTTTCATTACCCTCATGTTGCTTGATGTTGATATTCGTCAATGCGTCAAGGTGATGAAACGTGGAACCGTGGTGATGCTGTTTGGAACGCTTGGCGTTATAGTTGGAGCCGTTGGTGCTTACGCCATCGTAAAAAATTTCCTTGAACCAGAAGCTTGGAAGGCCTTTGGAACCTTGGCTGGAAGCTGGATTGGCGGAACCGGAAATATGGCTGCCGTTGCCGGCGCTCTTAATACACCGGAGCATCTTTTTGGTATTGCAGTTTTGGCCGATAACCTTGTCTATTTAGTTTGGCTTCCCATTATGCTCGCTTCAAAAAATTGGAATCGTTTCTTCCAACGTTTCACCGGAGTAAGCGATGAATACACTGAGAAAATGCACGAACTTGCTTCAAACATGGTCCAAAAGGATAAAACAGTTGAAATGACCCATGTTCTTGGCCTGCTGTTCTGCGGATTTGCCGTTACCTGGGCAGCTACTACTCTTTCAACCTTGTTTCCTGTGCTTGAGCCCGTTTTCTCACCTGCTGTGTGGAGAATGCTGCTTATTACTACATTTGCTCTTTTGCTTTCTTTTTCTCCAGCAAAGAAACTTCAGGGAAGTCATGCTATTGCTATGGCTCTGATTTACGTTTTTGTTTCTATGATGGGAGCAAGAGCTGACTTAAGCGGTCTCACTCAAGCACCTTGGTTTATCGCTGGTGCTTTCATTTGGATTTTCATCCATGGCTTATTCTGTTTGCTTGGTGCAAAAATTATGAAGGTTGATGTCCACACTGCAGCCATAGCTTCTGCAGCTAACATTGGTGGAGCTGCATCAGCACCAATTGTTGCAGCTTACCATAACGAAAGCCTCGTGCCCGTTTCCATCCTCATGTCTTTAATTGGTTATGCTGTTGGTAATTATGGTGCTCTTTTGGCTGCACAAATTTGTTATTGGATTGGTGGTTAATAAAAGACCTCCTTCGCACTCCAAAAAGCCCACTGTAAAGTGGGCTTTTTTTATTTTTTTACTTCACTTCTAAAACAGAAAAAAGTTGTTTCGTGAGACTGTTTTCTCGTTTGTAAAATCCTTGCGTGTGGAAAGAGTCCTCAAGCTGTAGGGCTGTATAATCGAGGTGATGTAAAAATTCGTGAATGAGGGTTCTAAAAAAAGTTTTGAACGCAACCACTTTCTTTTGTTTCACGGTTCTCAGCCATAAGGTGATCACTGCATGTTGAGGACCGCCTTCAAATTGATACAAACCATGCAGCTCACCATGTGAATTGGAAGGCCTCACGGCAAGCACTTTCATTTTTGGAACTGACACGAAAAACACGGCTGACAAGGCTTTGAGACACGCAGCACATTCACGTTGAACCGCAGATGCATCTTCTTGCGCCAATGCCATTTTGATCTTGTTTAAAAAAGGAAGAAAGGCTTGAGGATCTTTCACCCGCGCAACGACAATGGCATCGCTTTTATCGTAGATGGCTTTTTCTTTTTTGGTGAGCTTTTTATAGTAAGAAAATTTTGGCATACGTGGATAATTAATGTGCTGTCATCACGAGGAAGCGAAGCTGACGTGGTGATCTCGATTTTTGAATTGTCGGAGGAGATTGCCACGTTTCGTTTCACGAAACTCGCAATGACAAAATCCTCATTATCCACACACGCCCTAGCGTTTATTACGCAGCAATCATTCCCACTCTATGGTTCCTGGTGGCTTTGAAGATATATCGTACACCACCCTATTTACACCCTTCACTTCATTGATAATGCGATTGGAAACGGTACCCAAAAGGTTATACGGAAGATGCGACCAATCGGCTGTCATTGCATCGGTGCTATTTACCGCACGAAGTGCAATTACGTTTTCGTAGGTGCGTTCATCTCCCATCACTCCAACGGCTTTCACTGGCAAGAAAACGCAAAAGGCCTGCCACGTTTTTTCATACCAACCAGAGTTCTTTAACTCTTCCATAAAAATGGCATCGGCTTCACGCAAAATATCCAGCTTTTCCTTCGTCACTTCTCCTAAAACACGAATCAATAAACCTGGCCCAGGAAAAGGATGACGGTGAATCATCTCTGCTGGAAGTTTGAGTTCTTCACCAACAGCCCTCACTTCATCTTTAAAAAGTTCACGAAATGGCTCAACAAGTTTTAAATGCATTTTTTCGGGCAAGCCACCAACATTGTGGTGCGTCTTGATTGTAGCCGATGGACCTTTGAAGGAAACCGATTCAATCACATCCGGATATAAGGTTCCTTGAGCCAAAAACTTTGCGTTACCAACTCGCTTTGCTTCTTCTTCAAAAATTTCGATGAAAAGATTTCCCGCTTTTTTTCTTTTTTCTTCAGGGTCACTAATGCCTTTTATTTTTTTAAGAAAGCGATCGCTTGCGTCAACCACATCAAGTTGAATGTGAAAATTATCTCGAAAGATTTTTTCTACATAGTGACGTTCATCTTTTCGCAAAAAACCATTATCTACAAAAATACACGTGAGCTGATCGCCGATGGCCTTGTGCAGCAGCACAGCAGCAACCGAAGAATCAACACCACCGGAAAGACCACAGATGACATTCTCTTTTCCAATTTGTTTTCTGAGCACTTCAATTTGAGTTTCAATAAAGGAATGCATGTTCCAATTAGCTTCACATTTCGCGACATCGAAAAGAAAAGCTTTTAAAATTTTTTTCCCCTCAAGCGTGTGAACCACTTCAGGATGAAACTGCAATCCAAAGATAGTTGAACTTGCATTCGCAAATGCTGCACATGGAGAATTTCCACTAATGGCAATGACATCAAACCCAGGTGGCACCTTGGCTATACGATCACCGTGACTCATCCATACTTGCATTGGCCAGGTTTTGAGGTGATTGAAAAGTACTGTCGATTTAGTATCCTTGAGATAAGCCTTACCATATTCCCGATGAGCAGCAGCTTCAACTTTTCCGCCAAGCACTTGAGTAATGGCTTGCATACCATAGCAAATTCCCAAAACAGGAATTCCCATTTGCAAAATTTCGGGATGAAGCTTTGGTGATTTTTTATCCAAAACAGAATCTGGTCCGCCAGAAAGAATAATGGCTTTTGCCCCAAATTGTTGCACTTCTTTTAAGGGTAAGGTGCAAGGATGAATCTCGCAGTACACATGCATTTCCCGAATGCGTCTTGCGATAAGTTGAGTATATTGAGAACCAAAATCTAGGATAAGAATTTTGTCTGTAGACATTTCTAAAACCTTAGCTTTCTAAATGGAAATTATGCTCCACGATAATTAGGGGCTTCTTCTGTTACCACAACATCATGAACATGAGATTCTTTGAGGCCTGCTGAAGTAATTTTTACAAATCGAGTTTCACTTGCAAGGGCAAGAAGATTTTTTGAACCCGCATATCCCATGCCCGAGCGAAGACCACCGATGAGCTGATAAATGACATCCCTTAGTTTTCCTCGGTACGGAACCCGCCCTTCAATTCCTTCCGGCACCAGTTTTTTTGCATCATTTACTTCACCCTGAAAATAGCGATCTTTGCTGCCACGTTGCATCGCACCAAGTGAACCCATGCCGCGGTAAAGCTTGTAGCTTCGGCCTTGGTAGACGATGGCTTCTCCTGGCGTCTCTTCCGTTCCCGCAAAAAGCGAACCCACCATCACCGCACTTGCTCCTACTGCCAACGCTTTTACCATATCGCCGGAGTGTTTCACGCCGCCATCGGCAATAACGGGAACATTTTTCTTTTTGGCTACTTTCAATACTTCGGAAAGTGCCGTTACTTGAGGAACTCCGCAACCAGAAATAATGCGTGTGGTACAGATAGAACCTGGGCCAACACCAACCTTCAAAATACTTGCTCCTGCAGAAATGAGATCTTCGGCAGCGTCAGCAGTGGCAATGTTTCCAGCCACGATAATAAGATCGGGAAAAGCTTTACGCATTCTTTTCGTCATTTCAATGACGCCTTCGGAATGACCATGCGCTGTATCAATAACCACTAGATCTACACCAGCCTGCACACAAGCGCTGGCTCGGTCGAATTCTTTATCACCCACTCCAACGGCAACACCAACTCGAAGTCTGCCATTGGCATCTTTTGTAGCTTTGGGATAGTCTTGCACTTTCTTGATATCGCGAATGGTAATGAGGCCTTGAAGGTGAAAGTTGGCATCTACAATGGGAAGCTTTTCGATGCGATGCTGATGCAATATTTTTTTTGCTTCTTCCAGCGAAGTACCTGGTTTCGCCGTCACAAGCCGTTCCGTTGGCGTCATCATTTGCGAAACAAGGCGTGATGTGTCTGTTTCAAACTGAAAGTCACGTCGAGTAAGCATGCCGACAAGTTTTTTTCCTTCGGTAACGGGAAATCCGCTTACACCTTCACTTTTCGAGAGAGCCTCTACTTCGCCAAGCGTTTGTCCAGGCGCCACCGTTACCGGATGATCAACCAAGCCACTTTCGAAGCGTTTTACTTTTGCCACTTCTGCAGCTTGAGATTCGATGCTCCAGTTTTTATGAATAATGCCAATGCCACCTTCTTGCGCCATGGTAATGGCAGCTTTTGACTCGGTAACCGTATCCATCGCCGCAGAAATAAGGGGAATGCTTAGGGTGAATTGTGGTGCTAAAAGTGTAGAAACATCAACGTCTTTTGGGAGTACTCGCGAACGCGCAGGGACAATTAAAATGTCATCATAGGTGAGGCCTTCTTGGATGCGTCCTTCCAACATCGCGGGACCCTACATAAAAGCTTGTTCCATTGTCAAGCAAAAAAGGGCTTTAAACGCCCTTTTGCTCTCCTTTTGCTAAAATGAACTCTTTTTAACGAATCGTAAAAAGCACCCGTCTGTTTTTTGCTCTGTTGTATGCTGAGTTGTTTGGTGCAGCGGGTTTGCTGGCTCCGAAGGCGACGGGATCTAGCTTTAAGCTTTTTCTTATGCCTCTTGCTTGAAGCATTTTGATAACTGCTCCCGAGCGACGCTCGGAAACAAGCTTATTCACTGCTGAAGAACCAATGCTGTCGGTATGACCAGAAATTTTCACGGTGCGAATCCACGTGTTTTGGTTGAGCACTGCAACCACGTCATCCAAAGCGGCAACGGCATCACGACCCAAATCCCAACTGTTAAAGTCAAAGTAAACTGGCCTTGCAGCTAGAACTTGTCCACCCGCAATCACAGAACGCTTGTTGTCTGGGCAACCGTCATAATCGGCTATGCCATTTTTATCTTCCATTTGACCCGGACAAGCATCATCGAAGTCGAGGATGCCATCTCCATCTGAATCTCTTCCAGCCATGGCTTCCACCACCGACCACTCGGCAGAAGCGTATGTTTGCCGAAGCTCGTAATACTTGGGACAACGTGGGCTATCGATGCCTTGTGCAAACGCTTCGGGTGCTGGACAAGTGTCCATCAGTTCAACGACTGAAGCCAGCTCGTAATATTTCGGGCAACCGGGATCGTGTAAAGCTGAATCAAAGTCTTCGGGATTGTTTGGACAACGAAGTTTCATTTGGCTCACCGAAAGGGTAACCATGTTATACAAATCGAATTCACTGTATTTGTCGGCTAAGCTAAACACCTTTGGACAAGCTGGATCGTGAATTTTTGGATCAAACTTTTCTGCATCTGGACAGGAGAAATAAAGTGCAGCGACATCACGCAGCTCGTAATACTTGGGGCAGCGCCTGTCATGAGTATCTGGAGAATATTCTTCTGCATCAGCAGGACACGATTCTTGAAGTTCATAAAAAGCCGTTGTGGAAACCGTTTTATCAAAAAGAGCCAAAATGGCGTTGTCGTACTGTTTGTCGCGTGATCGATAGTTGTTGTTCATATAACGATAGCTCAGCTGAGCCACCCCGCGGACACGCGCCCCACCGACACCACAAGAGATACAGGTTCCGCCTGCCAACTTTGCACCAAGGCCAATACGAGAAGAATCAATGGCAACACCAGCCAAGGCTTCGGATTGATTCAAGTCTCCGTTGTTAAAAAAATTGCTGTTCATCGGCCCAAAGGCATTCACTTCTGCAAAAAGTGAAAACAGCGGAGAAATCTTAAACCGACTTCCAAGACCTAAGAAAAGCCGCTCTCTATAATTGATATTATAAAAAGTAACACGATCATTATACTGAAGTGCTGCATTTAAAGTGATGAGCCATTTAGGATGCGGAACCCAATCGAAAAGAAGCTTTCCCCCAAAAGCATATGTGGCGTCGCCTACAAAATAAGTACTTTTGCCCACGGGAAGTGTTGCATAAGGAAGAAAAGCAATTCCAACTTTGTGACGGGTAAGATCGAGTAAGCGAATTTTTGCTTCTACTTCTACATCTCCAAGACTCATTTTGTTTGTGAAACCCGTTCCTGGAATTGTATTTGGATCTTGAAAACGATTGTAGACAACATATGGCACTTGGGCCCCAAGCTGAAGCCAATTGGTAAGACCAAGCGCAAATGCAGCGTGCGTCACGATCAGCTGATCGATAACCCCCTGAAGCTTCACTCCACTTTGGCGAAGATCGAGGGGATGGTAAGCGTATGTAGTGGATTCACTCACATACAACTGCCAAGGATAAAGGACGCGTGTTCCATCCAACATGGCGTAGTCATTCTTGCCTACTGCTGGGGTGAAAAAGAGTGCATTAAAGGTTGTATTTGCTGCGTACACTTTGGGTAAAAATGAAATGTGAGTAACGATGAAAAATAGAAAAAGGATGAAATAAAAAAAACTTTTTTGAAAACACGAAAATATTTTCATCATTACGTTCTCATAAAATGAAGTTTTTTATTTTGCAAGGGGAACCCATTTTTTCTTCTTCTCTTCTATTTTGTATCCGTACAAATAACTTTTATTTGCCAAAATATACAAGGTATTCTCAAGCGCCACAGGATCTGCGTAAGCACCATGAGGAATATAGCGCGTAAAGAGCAAATCACCATTATCACGATCAACAAAATACACTTCGTCTTCAGTGGTCGTCACAGCGATGAAACTTGGATTTCCCAAAACAGGTGAACCTAACCACGAAACTCCAAAGTCTTGCTGCCACACAAGAAAACCTGTTTTTGCATCGAAGGCCGACAACACTCCACTGCCCGTCACAAAAAGTTTGCCCTCGTGGTAAGAGAGATTTCCATCACCGGCATTATCATGAGACCACATAATATTTCCGGTGAAGGGATCGATGCGAAAGAGACCTCCGTCTGCCGTAGCCGTGTAGAGTGAATCATCGGCAACAAGACTTTGCGTATCAACATCAAAAAACTGCTCGCGCCTGTCTCCCAACTGCCTCAGCCAACGAATATCTCCAGTGTCTTTTTGATAAGCCACAAGCAAGCCCGAAGAACTTCCCACAAAAATCATATCTTGGAAGAGTGTGGGGTTGCTCAAGCCATGAATGGAAAACCCCCACGTTTTTTCAAGCGCATCGGTATGCCACAGTTCAGCGCCAGTCTCTCTGCTTATCGCAAAAAGTCTGCCCGAATGCGTGAAGGCATAGATTTTTCCATCCGCTACGAGAGGCTTTGAAATAATGGCATCATCCAACTGACGTCTCCACACTTCTGCACCCGTCTCTTTTGAGAGAGCATACAGAAAGCCTTTTGCATCTCCAAAAAAAACAGTGTTGTCATCAAAAGCGGCGGTAGATTCAACGGGGCCAAGCGTTTCAAAGGACCATCGTTTTTTGAGCGTGAAAAGATCAACCGCATAAAAACGATTTGCTTCCACACCAAGATAGATGGTTTTTTGATCGATAGCAGGATGAGAAAATTGAAAAGGTCTTCTGTTAAAGAAAGAACTTTTTTTGAATCGCACTAGTTTACGTTGGGTTACCTTTAAGTGTCTTGTTTGCTTTCGGATATCTTTCCACTCGCGGTAACACTTTTTAATTTGGAGAGATTCTACACTGGAAACGTGAGGCTTAAAGCACGTGCTCGCCTGAAGAACAGGAGTAAAAAAACAGCACAAGAGAAAAGCACAAATACTTAGGAAACATTTTCTTGATTGACGGCTGAAAGCCATATGAGTCTCTCCTGACTTCGTTCTTTCACAGATTCAAACGCTTTTTCACTTCTTTCCAAAAGTTCTTGGTACAAGTGTTTGGCTTCGGCTTTTTTTCCATCAAGTTCAAAACAAAGTGCCAACTGAAACAAACTTTCAGCTTCCAGCACATTACCCTTTATGTGAGACGCTTCTTCAAAGAGTTTTGCTGCAAGGCCAAATGATTTGGTATCGCGATAAAAATTGGCCATCTCAAACAAAAGCGCTGTATGAAAAAAAGGATCGTTGCGCGACGTTTTCTCAAGTGCCCGAAAAATACTTTCGGCTTCTTCCTTGTTTTGATCTGAGATGTAACCTTGGAGAAGCTTGAACTGAACTAGCTTTGCCGTTGCTGTGTTTTCATATTGAGCCACAATATGCTTAAGGGCTTCACGTTCTTTTTCACCTTCGAGTTTTTCTTTTTGAAGCATGTAATAGGCAAGCGAAGCCTGTTCATTTTTTTGGCTTTTGTAATACGAAAAACCATAAACAGAAGCGAGCACTCCCACCAATACCAACACACTTGCTAATAATTGTTTCCATCTTTCTTTAAAAAAAAGAAAACCATGCAGAAGTGTTTCTTTTACAGCATCGTGGCGATACGCTTTTCGAAGATTTCCCTGTTTCACAAAACACTCCCTCTGTAGAATTAAGGCTAGAGCACGTAGCAAAGCCGCTTTCCAAAGTCAAACCTTGCTCGAAAACTTTTCTGATGAGCTTGTTCCCTCTTCGTCTGGCTCTTCTTTGACCCAGGCTTTTTTTGCAAGTAAACAAGCAAGCCCAAACGTAAAGACAAGCCACCCACAGCCAAGCACAAGAAGAGAAACCCATGAATAGCCTCCATAAGGCTCTGAAATATTTCTTCTTACTTCTACAATAATCAAAAGAGTTAACAGGCTGGGAGTAAGGTACTTCACCAAAAATGTCCAGGCTCTAAGAAGCGTGCTTTCTCTTTCGGGCAAATAGCAAATAATTTTGCTGGCTCCAAAAATCCATCCAATAAGAATAGCTTCAAGCAAGCCCATCAACAGCAAACCAAAATGATTGAGAAAGTAATCAACAATATCCAACCAGTACAAACCGGAACCAAAGGTAAACACAAGGCTTCCCGTCAAACCGAGAAGGCTAAAGTAAGAAGTTGCTTTCAAGCGAGAACATTGAAACTTATCAACCACACCAGAAATAAAGGCTTCAAAAATAGAAATGGCCGATGAGGTTCCTGCGAGAAGCAAGGCAGAAAAGAAAAGAATGGCAAATGTTCGCTGCCCGAAAGGAAGCAGTGAAATAGCTTTTGGGTAAGTGATGAAGGCCAAACCAGGGCCACCTGTCACCACCTCTCCAACTGGAGTGCTGGAAACAAAAGACATATAACCAAGCACAGAAAAAACAGCCAGCCCGGCAAAAATTTCAAAGCTTGAGTTTGCAATGCACGTAATGAGCGAGTTTCTCAGCACAGGAGTTTTGCGAGGGAGATAACTTGCGTAAGCCACCATAATCCCAAAGCCAAGTGAAAGTGAAAAAAAGATTTGTGAAAAAGCGGCCGACCACACTTGAGGATCTGACAAACGCGATGGATCGGGAGTAAGGTAAGCTGCTATGCCTGCTTTAGCGCCTGGTAAAAATAAACTCCACACCACAAGCACCGCCATTTGGAAAAAGAGAACAGGAATAATAATTTTGCTCATTTTCTCAATGCCACTTGCAATGCCTTTTCCCACTACGGCCCATACTGCCACCCACGCAAACAACGTTCCCACCACAATGGGAAACTGCATACTCCCTATCTCACTGGGCCCAGAAGTTAGGCCTAAAAAACTGTGATAGAAAAAATGTTCGGTATCCACTCCCCACTTCAAGTTGAAAGCATAGAAAAGAAAATTGGCGCACCATGAAATAACTACGTTGTAGTACAATAAAATTCCGAAGGAACAAAAGCAAACGGCCCACCACCCTACCTTTTCCCATCGTTTTCTAATTTTCGCCGCCACCGCTGGAAATGAGAGCTGAAAGTATGTTCCCGTGCATTGTTCCAAAAGCATCAACGGAATACCCACGAGAAGCAACGCAATAAGATAAGGAAGAAGAAAAGCGCCACCGCCATTTTTGAAGCAAATGTAAGGGAATCGCCAGATATTTCCCAAGCCCACAGCCGAACCTATGGCCGCAAGAAGAAAACCATACCGTGAATCCCATCTTCCTCGCATCATTTTTCATCTCCTTGTTTCACCGGGAAGTGAAACATTTTTTGTGACTGTAATACGGCTGTAACTTCAAGCGCAAAAAGAGTGACAACGGCAAGATAATAAATCCACAAAATGGAAAGAACCAAAGCAGACAAAGAACCATAAACAAAATTGTACCGTTCAAGTGCAAAATACATGTACCAACGGAAAAACAACTTTGCTCCCAGCAAACCAAAAGAAAAAACAAGCGCACCAAAAGCAGAATATCTAAGCGCCACCTTTCTGGTAGGAATAATATGCACTGCAAGAAGATAAGCAATAAAGGTGGACAAAATAAAAAAAACTTTCGCATTAAAAAAATCGCGCAGAGCAAACGGAACAGCATAGCCACCAAAAAGACCAGCAAGAAGCTGAAGCATACTTGGTGCAAAAAAGAGAATGCTAATCAGAAAAATAATTAAAATACCTAACATATGTGACTGAAAAATATTTCGCGATCTCGTGGTTTGGAAAATTTTATTCATCACCTTTTCAAGATTGGTAAAGAGAATAGTTGCTGTAAAAAGCAAAAAGAAAATTCCCAAAATTCCAAAAGAGGATTTGTTGGCAAGAAGTGTGTTTATGTTTTGAAGTAAATCAGGATACGAAAGCGGAACCATGTGTACAAAATCTTGTGCAAGTTTTTCAACAAGACCTTCGTAGGAGCCAAAAAGAAAACCTGCAACTGAAAGCATAATAATGGAAAGTGGAATGAGTGAAAGAATGGCATAAAACGAGAGGCTTGCAGCAAGGTTTAAACAATCATGTTCAAAAAATGCCTGGAAGATGTGAAGAAAAACTTTCTTACTTTTCATTTTTATTTGCACGTGCACCTCGAGCTTCAAAAACTATAATGTCATAATGTGAAGTGCAAGTTTCTTATCGGAAAGAGAAACAATTTGGCGTGAATTAATTTTTTCTGCGGAAGAAGGCTCGAATGGGAACACCTTTAAATCCAAAAGCCTCTTCAAAAGCATGTATGACATAGCGTTTGTATGCTTCCGGAATTCCTTCGGGGCAATTAGAATAAAAGAGAAAAGTGGGAGGATAACTTGTCATCTGCGTTACATAATTAATTTTCACAGATTTACTACGGTAAACGGGAAGATGATGTGCAGCAAGAGTTTCCTCAAGAACTGCATTCAATTTTGAAGTACTTATTTTTTTCGAAAGCAGCGCATCCATCACATCGAGAAGGTGAAATACTTTTACACACCCCTGCCCTGTTTTAGCGGAAACTTTCAGCATTTTAATGTGACCAAAGGCTCTCAGCTGATATTCTAGATCGGCTTGAAATTCTGGCCACGGCTTTTCCATCAAATCCCATTTATTCACCAGCAAGGCTACAGCCTTTCCTTGTTCATGAGCATAACCCGTCAAATGCAAGTCCTGTTTGGTCATGCCGTGAGTGGCGTCAATCAGCTGACAAACAATATCACTTCGTTCAATGGCTCGAAGACTTCTAAAAGCCGTATTTTTTTCTAGGGGCTGTTCAAGTCGATACCCTTTTTTAATTCCGGCGGTATCTACAAAAGTATAAGACTTTTCTTTGTGCACAATTTCCACATCGATGGCATCGCGCGTAGTTCCAGGTGCATTATGAACAACGCAGCGGTTCTCACCTGCCAAATAATTGATAAATGTGGATTTGCCGACATTCGGTTTACCAACAACAGCAATTTTTCTTCCTTTTGTTTTGTCTTCAAACGGAATTTCTTCTGGAAAACAAGAAAGCATTTGATCAAGGAGAAGATCTATCCCAAGTCCGTGTTCGGCTGATACTGGAAAAATTTTTCCCAAACCAAATTTGTAATACTGAACAAGATTTTTTTCATCGCGAGGAACATCAATTTTATTTGCTACCCAAATAACGGGTCGCTTCAATTTTCGCAGATACAAAATAAGTTCTTCATCCAAAACACCAGGTTCGGCACGGCCATCAAACACCACCATCACCACATCGGCCTCTTCCATAGCCTTCATGCTTTGCGATGAAACTTTTTGCTCTAAATCCACTTCGGGAATGAGATCGATACCACCGGTATCAACAAGGATATAGTCACGGCCAAGCCAAGTGGCATCGGCATAGTGCCGGTCGCGCGTCACGCCAGCAAGGTTGTGAACGATAGCACTCTCAGACCCCAGCAAACGGTTGAAGAGTCTGGATTTGCCCACATTTGCACGGCCAACAATGGCAACGATTGGTTTCATGTTTACGTCAATTTCTGGCTTATAGTTTACAGTTCTTTGTAGCCACTCTTGATACTTTATGGAGGAAAAAGTGCTTTTACTGCTGTACTGGCAATTTTGGTAGCGGAGGGCGGACTCGAACCGCCGACCTGTGGGTTATGAATCCACCGCTCTCACCAACTGAGCTACCCCGCCATGTCGCAAAATTAGGGCGCAAATTGCCCGTTTCAAGGAAAAAGTCAATCCATTTTTAGGGGTGAAAGAGCCTAGAAAAACCTTCGCTCGATATCTGAAATTTCCTCAGCAAAAGCCACTCCCACCTCGTAGACGCGTCGAAACAACGATGGATTATACATTTGAGCCCAGCAGACGGTGCCAGGGATACTTTGGCTGGCAGGGTTCGAGCATACAATCACAATACGCTGCCCTTTTCCTACGGGCTCGGCAGTTTGAAATTTAATTCCCGTGGAGGAAATATTACAAACACGACCTGCATACCATCTATGGTCTTGCGCCACACAATAGGAAATACCTGCTGCAATTTCTTTTCGTGCTGCAATTCTTCGTTCTTCTTGGCTGTTTCTTTCTGCTTTTTTTCCGCTTTGAATTAAGGTTTTATCGTAGACGGCTCTTTTTTCGGGATGGGAAAGGGTTGAATAGGCTTCTCCCAGCAAAGAGGCGTCCTGCGAGCTTTCCCCAAGCTCGGGGTGTTTTTTGAGCGCAGACATCAAAACCAAGTAAGCCGCATGAATCACTTCGGTGGGAGCTTCTGGGCTTACGCGTAAGAGCTCATAAAAATTGCTGTCCATATTTCCTCCTTCGCTTTTCCTTCAGAAGCTTATCGCTTCTTCTCAAAAAAAGTTGCGTAAAAAAATGGAGCCTAATACCCAAAATCCTTTAGCTGCGAATCGTTTTTTGTCCAGCTTTGTTTCACTTTTACAAAAAGTTCAAGATAAACTGACGTTCCAAACATAAGTTCAAGGTCTTTTCTGGCGGCGAACCCAATCTCTTTTAATTTTTTTCCGCCCTTTCCAATCACCATGCCCTTTTGAGAATCTCTTTCTACGATGATGGCCGCAAAAATACGATAAACACTATGACTTCCGCTTGGTTCTTCAAATTTTTCAATTTCTACTGCGCATGAATAAGGAATCTCTTCATGCAAATGCAAAAAAGCCTTTTCCCGAATAATTTCGCCACATAAAAATCGTTCGGTGTGATTGGTATAATACTCTTCGGGATAGAGAAACGGGCCTTCCGGTAAGTGCTGCATGAAATACTGAATAAGCTCTTCCGTTCCTTCTTCTTTTAGCGCGGAAAGAAACATAATATTTTTCACACCTAACTCAGCATAAATTTTATTGGCGAGTGATTCATATTCTTCTTTGGAGACAAGATCTGCTTTGTTCACCAAGACAATACATTTTTCGCGATCAACTTTTTGTAGTAAGCTTTTGTCTTGTTCTAGGCGTGGAAGTTTTGGATCGAGCACAAGGCAAACCATATCATTTTGCAACAGCACTTCATCAATGCTTCTCAACATAGACTGGTTCAATTTTTTAGAAGATTCGTGATAGCCCGGAGTATCCAAAAAAATCATCTGACAGTTATCTTTGGTAATGATCCCCAAAATACGTTGACGTGTTGTTTGAACTTTTGGACTTACAATAGAAAGATGTTCACCCAGCAAAGCATTGAGCAGTGTTGATTTCCCAACGTTTGTCTGGCCAATAATAGCAATGTATCCACACTTAGTCATGAGTTTGTTCTCATTTTTCTTGCAGCTCTTCTTGTGCTAAATGTTCTAGTGCAAGTTTTGCTGCGTCTTGCTCGGCAGCTTTTTTACTGCTGCCTTTTCCTAAGCCTAGTACTTTATCACGAACTGAAAGTTCTACTTCAAAGATTTTTTTGTGATCCGGACCTGTTTCTTTTCGGAGTGCATAACGAGGAATAGTACGAAAACGACTTTGCACTTCTTCTTGCAATCTTGTTTTATAATCTTTTTCAAAGCCAACAATATGTGATCTGGTAACTACATAAGCAAAATGTTTTGCAACAAGCGCTGCAACTTTTTTATATCCGCGATCAAGATAGACGGCGCCAAGCACCGCCTCATAAGCATCAGAGAGGAGCGAGCTTTTTTCTCTTCCTCCAGTTAAATCTTCACCTTTTCCTAAAAAAAGATATTCTCCAAGCGAAAGTTTTTTTGCCAGTTCAGCTAACTCATGTTCATTCACAAGTGCAGCGCGCATTTTTGAAAGCTCGCCTTCAGGTTGATCTGAAAACTGCTGCATCAACAAAGTGCTGATGCATAATTCTAAAACGGCATCGCCCAAAAATTCGTAGCGTTCATTATGTTCAGTGGCAGGAAGCTTTTGCTCGTTGGTATATGATTTGTGCGTAAGCGCTCTTTTGAGATGCGTTTTATCTTTGAACGAATATCCAAGATGCGATTCGAATGCTTTTATAATTTTTTTTTCTTCACGTGTTACTCTAGGCATGTTCCGTATACCTTTAACCCTTCTACCTTTTCTACCTTCACGGTACAAAGTGAACGATGCGCCAAATGCTTTTCCGCAAGCAAAAGAGGAACGTCGTTATCGCTTATCGCTGTTGTGAAACCACTTTCACCTTGTCGTTTGTCAATCACAATGGCTTCACATATTTTTCCTTGCAAGGAAGCATAAAAAGCTTCTCGTTTCTGATGTGCAATGGCCGAAAGTTCGCGAGCTCGCTGCTTTACCACCTGCGGATCGAGCTTATCAACGCGCCTTGCAGCCGCAGTGCCTTCTCGCGCTGAAAAAGGAAAAACATGAATCCACGACAAAGGTGCTTCTTCCAAAAAAGTTTTTGTTTCCAAAAATTCTTCTTCGGTTTCACCAGGAAAACCAGCAATAATATCTGCAGAAATTGCCATATCAGGAATATGCTTATCTAACGATTGAACAAGCTTTCTTGCTTGATGCGAATCAGTTTTTCTCATCATGCGCTTAATCACTGTGTTGGAAGCGCTTTGCAAAGAAAGGTGTAAATATCTGCATACTCTTTTTTCGTTTTCTAAAAGATGTTTAATATCATCATCAACACCTTCTGGATCGAGTGAAGTGAGACGAATGCGTTTGATATCGGTATGCTTAAGAAGAGCTTTTACCAAATCTGAAAGCTTACACTTTTCATCGAAATCATTTCCATAACTTCCAATATGAATTCCAGTGAGTACAATTTCATTGTAGCCAGCTTCAACTAATGCATTGGTGTGTTGAATAAGTTCAGGAATAGTCTTACTTACACTTTTTCCTCGTGCACGCCAAATGATGCAATAGGTACATCTGCGGTCACAACCATCTTGAATTTTAAGATAAGCTCTAGCGCGTTGCTGATGATATGGCACGAGATCATCCAAAGTTGATGGAGGTGTTTCTTCAAGAGGAGAAAAAGATTTAAAAAGATATTCAATTAACTGATGACGATCACTCGTTCCAAAAACAGCATCCACTCCGTCAATTGCTCTCAATTGTTCCGGATACATTTCACCAGAACAACCCGTTGCAATAACCAAAGCTTCTTTATTAAGTCTGTGCGCTTTGCGAAGCAAATTTCTGGCGCTGCGATCGGCAGCGTGAGTGACGGTGCAGGTATTCACCACATAAACATCGGCACCTTTTTCGAAAGGAACGATTTCAAAACCAAGTTGCTCACACCGTGCTGCGATGGATTCTGAATCATAGACATTTGCTTTGCAGCCTAAGGTTTCAAGAGCAAGCTTCACTTTTCTTTCTTTTAGAAAGGGAAGTTTTTTTTCTTGATAGGCTAAGTTCATCTAATCCAGCCTCCACCTAACACTTCATCACCATCATAGAACACTGCCGCTTGCCCAGGTGTAATGGCACTTTGCGGTTCATGGAATCGAACTGAAAGTTTGTCTTCTCCCACTTGGGTTAATGTTGCATCGGCAGCCAAATGCTTTGCTCTAATTTTTACTTGAATCGTTCTGCCCATATAGGAACTTCCATCACCATTGGCAGCTGCGCCAAATTGTTTTTTCAGTTCTTCGGAAGCAAAACGTGAAACAGGTGCGTTGGTCCAGTTCACTTCATCCACCATCATGGTATCACGAAGCAAATCATCTTCATCCCCAAGAACCACTTCATTGCTTTCTACGCGGATTTCTTGAACGTACATTTTCTTTCCGGTGCTAATACCCAAGCCTCTCCGCTGCCCAATGGTATAGACATGTATTCCTTCGTGCCTTCCCAAAATATTTCCGGCGCTATCGACAAATGAACCTGAAGTTCCAAGTGAATCAGGATCAAACTCTTCCAAGAAATCAACATAGGAACCTTTTGTGACAAAACAAATTTCTTGGCTGTCAGGTTTATCGCTGGTTTCCAAACCAAATGATCTGGCCATCGCGCGCACTTCTGTTTTATGCAGATTTCCCAAAGGGAACTCAATCGACTTCAACTCATTTTGGCTTAAGTGAAAGAGATAGTACGTTTGATCTTTTCCACCATCAACTCCGCAGTGCAAAGTGTAACGTCCATCTTTTTCTTGAATGCGCGCATAGTGACCTGTGGCGACTTTGCTGGCATTCATGCGATGCATGTCTTTAAATAATGCCGAAAACTTGAGCTTCACATTACAGCTGACACACGGAATTGGAGTCCTGCCTTTTGCATATTCGGCTACAAAGGGTTGGATAACCTGCTGCTTAAACTCTTCACGATAATCAAGGCTGTGAAAAGGAATGCCGAGGCGATGACACACCATTTGGGCATCAAGTCTATCTGCGGCTGAGCAACAGCTTTTTTCGGTGGTGCGATGACAACTTACCAAGTGCATGGCAACACCAACCACATCGCGGCCTTCCTCTTTTAGCAGCAAGGCAGCAACAGAGCTATCGACTCCGCCAGACATGGCGACGAGTGTTTTTGGCAGCGTTTTTTTCATAAAGAAATACTTACTTTTTCAGAGCTTAAGTGCTTTTAGTCCTTAATTAAGTGAGGCGGGACTCTAATAGAGCAAGGCTCGGATCGTCAAGGTTTTTCACGTTATAAGGCGAACCGAGCCGCTCTGTCGGGGCGACTGGACTCGAACCAGCGGCCTCTTGCACCCCATGCAAGCGCGCTACCAGGCTGCGCTACGCCCCGAAATAGGCTAAAAAATCAAAGAGAAACGCGGGTGTTCAACCTTAGTTTGGAAAAAATTGCAAGTGAAGAGTGAAACAAGGATTAGGTGCGAATAATGTGCAAAATCTCGCTTAAGTCTTTTTTGAGTTTCAACAAAACTTTTTTTCCTTCGTAGTGGTGATGTTCATCATTGGGCTGCTGAGAGACCAACTTCTGTTTTACGTTTGCGTGAAGTACAGGAGAAACTTTTAGCACTGGTGGTGTTTGGGTTTGCACAATTTCTTTCTTTTGTTCTAGAGGAGCTGTATTTTTTTCAACTGGTATCGGATGATGTGCGCTTTCACGTTTCTCTTCAAGAGAGCTGGAAGAAGCAAGCAATTCAGCAGCTAAGTCTTCAGCCGAAGGAGAGTGATTTGTCTTGTGTTCATTCGTACCGTTTCCATTTGATGTGAAGGGAGCTCTTGCCCATTCTTTCAAACGTTTTCTGGCACCCGTGATGGTAAAACGTTCGCGGTACAAAAGTTCTTTGATGAGCAAAAGCATTTCAACATCTTTTCGTTTGTAGAGACGTTGTCCTGATTTTGACTTTGAAGGTTTGATGTCCGTAAACTCTGATTCCCAATACCGCAAAACATAAGGCTTTACTCCAACAAGATCACTTACCTCGCCAATGCGAAAATAAAGTTTGTTCGGAATTTGCTCATGAAAAGGATATTCTTGGTTCACTTGAACACGCTCCCATCGTTATATTACATATTAAACTGATGTGCTTTTTCTTCCTCTTCTTTATTGAGTGCTGCTTTCAATACTTGACTCGGCCTAAAGGTGAGCACTTTTCTTGCTGAAATTTCTATCTCTTCACCTGTTTGAGGATTGCGGCCAACGCGCGGTCGTTTCTGGCGAACAACAAAATTTCCAAAACCAGAAATCTTTATTTTTTCGCCACGCTCCAAGGTTTCCTTCATGGTGTCGAAGACAAGCTCTACAATTTCTGCAGATTCTTTCTTGGAAAAACCGATCTTCTCATAAATTTGTTCTATTATTTCTGCTTTTGTCATGTGCCCTCCTTGACGTAAATAAGCGAGTAAAATCCAGGCTGTAGACGGCATCATAACACTAAAGAGCGCTTTCGTCTATAATTCTCTGCACTTACCGTAAAAAGCTTAAAAACAGCTTTAAAGTAGCGTTTAAACCCTTAATACGGCGTTGAGTTTTTCGCTGAGGCTCTTCACAACTCGCTGGTGAAGCTCTTCCACTTCGTTATCCGTCAGTGTTTTTTCACTTGAAGCATAACGCAGCGTGCAGGCGATACTTTTCTTTCCGGCTGGAATTCCTTTGCCTTTGTAGAGATCGAAGAGAAAATAATGCGTCAAAAGTTTTTGACCTTCTTTTCGGATAAGCTGTTCTACTTTCTCAGCTGAAATACTTTCATCCAAAAGCAAAGAAAGATCTCGTTCTATGAAAGGATACTTTGAATAAGCGTGATAGGTTTTTTTCACTGCAGCAAAAATCTGAGTAAACGCATCTACATCAAGTTCGAATACAAAAACATCGCCTAATTCAAGTTCTGCTGAAAGCACGGGAGAAAGCTGACCAAGAAAACCAATTTTGGAATTGCCGTGAAAAATGCATGCGGATTTTCCAGGATGAAGAAAGTCGTAGGTTTCGGAAACAAAACGAAATGCCGCGAGATCAATACCAGCTCTTTCACACAGCCCTTCGAATAATCCCTTAAGGTCAAAAAAATCAGCCATGCTGGAACCTGAACTCCAATCGGCTTTATTTTTTCTTCCCACAACAAGGCCAGTTAAATGGAGAGATTCCTTTACAGTATTTTTTTTTGCTTTTTCATAAACACGTTGAAGTGAAAACAATTTCAGGTCTGGCTCTTGCCTTCTTTTGTTGCGTGATGCCACTTGAAGCAGTGCGGGCAAAAGACTAACGGGCATCTGAGCTTGTTCTTGAGAAAGAGGATTTTGAAGTGAGACAGCATCTTTTTTCAGAGCTGTAGCAAACGAAGCCTGTTCCTTTTCGCCGATGAAACTCAAGAGGACAGACTCGCTGAAACCAGCGTCAATACAGTAGTTGCTGGCAATGCGCGAAAATTCTGCACGCTTCGTTTCCTTCACTTGGTGCAAGGTAAGCGAGGGTTGTTTTTCTTCGATTTTGTCATAACCGTGCAGCCTAGCAATCTCTTCGATGAGGTCGATAGGCCTTGTGAGGTCTGGACGAAAAAGAGGAATTTCACATTTTGCGTCTTCGTTCTCTTGGCTTAGCACCTTAATGCCCAAGGGAAGCAAAAGTGTTAGCATTTCTTTAAGCGTAAGTGATGTGCCTAAAATTCTGTTTGCCTCAGCTGCATTTAATTCCACACAAGGCGATGCGTATTCGCAAAGTTGATGATCTATCCAGTCTGCAGTTGCAGTTCCACCGGCGAGTTCCAAGATGAGATCGCACACTCGATGGAGCACTGAAAGCGTTGCATGAGGATCAACACCTCGTTCAAAACGCCGTGAAGAATCACTTGAGAGGCCAAGGCGTTTTGATGTTTTTCTTACTCCACTTGGATCAAAATAAGCTGCTTCAAGAATGAGGGACTGAGTTTTTTCATCCACTTCAGAATTTTGGCCACCCATGATACCCGCTAGGGCTATAGGTTTGCTGGCATCGCAAATGAGCAAATCTTCTTCAGTGAGTTTTCGAGCTATGCCATCAAGAGGAACAAAATTTTCATTCTGTTTTGCTTTTCGGAGAACAATACTCTTTCCAGAAATTTTTGAAGCGTCAAAGGCATGCAACGGCTGACCCGTTTCCAACATCACATAATTGGTGGCATCAACAACGTTATTAATGGAACGCATTCCCGAAGCTTCAAGGCGTTTCACAAGCCAATCTGGAGAAGGTTTCACTTTTATATCTTGAATTACTCTAGCGGTATATCGCGAACAGCCCAGCTTTGCTGACGTAAGTGAGACCGAGAGTTGGTTTGAAATGTTTTCTTTTCCGCTTGGAATTTTTGATGTCGGGAAATGGCATGCTCTTCCAGAAAGCGCCGAAAGCTCACGTGCAATACCAAAAAGGGAAAGGCAATCTGCTCTGTTTGGAGTAATACCCAAAACAAATGAAACATCTTTCGCAAAAGGAATTATTTCTTCTACTTCGAGCCCAGCCATTGTTAGCTTGTGCGCTAGATCTGCTGGTTTTTCTTTGATGTCAATGTAGTCGCGTAACCATTCTAGGGAAACTTGCATAGCTTTTCTTTCATATAAGAAATGAACAATTTCTTTTTTAGAATTGCTCTAAAAATCGAAGATCGTTTTCATAAAAAAGTCGAATGTCATCTATGCTGTACTTCAACATCGCAACACGTTCCACACCCATTCCGAATGCAAAACCACTTACTTTTTTTGGATCGTAGCCAACAGCTTCAAACACGGCGGGGTCAACCATGCCCGAACCTAAAATTTCAACCCAACCTGTATTTTTGCACACTCTACATCCCTTGCCATCGCAAATAACACATTCGATATCTACTTCAGCTGACGGTTCGGTAAAGGGGAAAAAACTTGGACGAAATCTTACGCCTCTTTCTCCAAACATTTGTTTGCAAAAAAGAGAAAGTACAGACTTCAAGTGAGCAAAGCTAATGCCTTCATCAACCAAAAGCCCTTCTACTTGATGAAACATGGGTGAATGGGAAACATCGTTGTCACGACGGTAAACGCAACCCGGCGCAATGATAGCAATGGGAGGCTTTTCCCGTTGCATAGTATGAATTTGAACGGGTGAAGTATGCGTACGCAAAAGCAATTCATCTGAAACGTAAAAAGTATCTTGCATGTCGCGCGCAGGATGATTGGCAGGCACATTCAAGGCTTCGAAGTTATAAAAATCGGTTTCAACTTCTGGTCCTTCTTCAACAGAAAAACCCAAACCTTGAAAGACAGCAATAATTTCATCCATTACCTTACGCAAAGGATGGCGAAAACCAGGTCTTACCCTTCTTCCAGGAAGAGTGATATCAACCTGTTCACTTTGGATTTTCTTTAGCTGCTCGCTTTGTTCGTGCTGGCTGAGAAGAGTATCAAAAAGTTCATCAAGCTCTTGTTTGAGCTCATTTACTTTTTTTCCTACGAGCGGACGGTCTTCCTTGCTCACTTGTCCAAGACCTTTGAGAAGCTCGGTTACTTTTCCTTTTTTGCCTAAGTATTGAACTTTCGCTTCTTTGGCTTCTTGAAGACTTGTAACGCGAGACGCTTCTGCTTTTGCCGAAGCCTTAATTGATGCTATCGATTCAAGGAAATCGCTCATAGTTTGACCCATAAAAGAAAGCACCTGACATGGACAGAAGAATTCAACCCAAATCAAGTGCTTTTTATTTTACTTATTCGCAACTGCAACAAGTTGTTCAAAGTCTGCAGGATGATGAATTGCCATCTCGGAAAGCATTTTACGGTTGAGCTCGATATTTTTTGATTTGAGCGCTCCCATAAATTTGCTGTAAGAAACTCCGTGAGCTTGTACCGCTGCGGCAATACGAGTTTGCCACACCGCTCTGAAATCTCTTTTGCGAAGCTTTCTTCCTTTGTATGCAGTCTTGAGTGCGTTATCAACTGCCTCAACTGCCGTTCTTAGCAAACGGTGACGCGCACTGAAAAAGCCTTTTGCTTGACGCAAAATTCTTTTTCTTTTTCTCATTCCCTGAAAACCACCTTTAACTCTTGGCATAACCTACTCCTTCTTTTCTACGATCGTCTGTTTTTTCTTAAAGAGACAAGATCCAATTATCCATTTAACATGCGTGTAGCATTCGCTTGATCAGCTTTGCTCAAGTAAGCACCTTTACGGAACTTACGTTTTGACTTTGTAGATTTTGAAGTCAAAATGTGGCGCAGCTTAGAGCGTTTCACTTTAATTTTTCCACTTGCTGTTTTTTTGAAGCGCTTTGCAGCTGCTTTATTTGTTTTTAATTTTGGCATAACCTGCTCCTGTACTAAATTGCTTTTTTATTTCTTTTTGAGTGGAGACAACACCATTGCCATCTGCCTACCTTCAAGTTTTGGTGCAAGATCAATTTGAGCAATCTCTTTTAAAAGATCAGTCACTTCTTTCAGGCGACCCATTCCAATTTCTTGATGCGCCATTTCTCTTCCACGAAAACGAATTGAAAACTTTACTTTATCACCGTGCTCTAAAAACTTTTTTGCGTGTCTTAATTTTGTTTGAAAATCATGATCATCAGTTGTTGGGCGAAGCTTGATTTCTTTCAATTTCACTTGAATCTGATGTTTCTTTGCTTCATGCATTTTCTTTTTCATTTCATACTTATATTTTCCAAAATCCATTATCTTACAAACAGGAGGCCTTGCCGTAGGAGAAACTTCCACAAGATCCAAACCAACATCTTGGGCACGTTGAAGCGCTTCTCGTGTGTCAACAATTCCAAATTGTTCTCCATTTTCATCCACCAATCTTACTTGGGGAATCCGAATGAAACGATTGATTCTTGGTCCTTCTCTCTTTGGTCTTCGTTGTTCCACGTTGATAATACGCCTCCTCTTTAATTAAACCATTTTCTTCATGAGACATTCCCACGAAGAAAAACTACTTTGTTGTTTCTGCTTTCAACAGAGCAACAAACTCTTGAACCGATTTGGCGCCCAGATCTCCTTGGTCACGCGAGCGAACGGCAAGTGTTTTTGATTCTACTTCTTTGTCACCTAACACAAGCATGTATGGCACTTTTTCCATTTGGGCTTGTCTAATTTTGAAGCCTAATTTTTCATTTCTTTCATCTACTTCTACTCTAAAGCCTTCGGCCGCTAATTCAGCATAGACAGCATCTGCAAAGACACGCTGATGTTCCGAAATGGGAATTATTTTTGCCTGCACCGGAGCAATCCAAGTTGGGAAAGCACCTGCATAATGCTCGATAAGAACTCCAAAAAATCTTTCGAGCGAGCCCATCAAAGCGCGATGCACCATGATTGGGCGTTTTTTCTCTCCACCTTGCTCGACGTAATCGAGATCGTAACGCTCTGGAAGATTGAAATCTACTTGAATGGTAGAACACTGCCATGAACGCTTCAGTGAATCTTTAATTTTAATATCAATCTTCGGGCCATAAAAAACGCCTTCACCCGGATCGACTTGATATGCAATACCAGCATTTTTCAAAGAACTTTCAAGAGCCTTTGTGGCCAAATCCCATTCGGCGTCTTCACCTACATATTTTTCGGGCTTGGTTGAAAGATAAATATCGAAATCTTCAAATCCAAACGTACGTAAAATGTTTAAACACAATTGCAACGCATGACTAATTTCTGCTTCAAGTTGATCTGGTCTACAAAAAATATGTGCATCATCTTGAGTAAACCCGCGAACCCGCATCAGACCGTGCAATACGCCGGAGCGTTCGTAGCGATATACCGTTCCAAGTTCTGCCCAACGAAGCGGCAGATCACGGTAGCTTTTCATTTCAGTTTTATAAATCTGAATATGAAAAGGACAATTCATCGGCTTCAATTCATATTCGGTGTTGTCAATTTGCATGGGAGCAAACATATTGTCGCGGTAGAAATCCCAGTGACCTGAAACTTTCCACAAATCTAAACGCGCAATGTGTGGCGTGTAGACAAGCTCATAGCCATTTTTAATATGTTCACTTCTCCAATAATTCTCAATCACATTTCTAATGCGGCCGCCTTTTGGATGCCACAAAATAAGACCTGCTCCAAAATCTTCCATAGAAGAAAAAAGGCCAAGCTGTTTTCCTAGCTTACGGTGATCTCTTTTTTCTGCTTCAGCTGTTCGCTCTAAATACTCATCGAGTTCTTGTTGCGAAGGAAAAGCTGTTCCGTAAATACGTTGCAGCCTTTCTCTTTTTTCGTCACCGCGCCAGTAAGAACCTGCAACCTTTAAAAGCTTGAAGGCCTTGATTTTGCCGGTGCTCTCTACATGACCACCACGACATAAATCTGTCCAGTTTCCATGCTTACAAATGCCAAGCTCTTGTTCACCAATGTCTTCGATGAGTTCGAGTTTAAACGTTTCATTTTTCTCTTTGAAGAAACGCACGGCTTCTTCTTTTGAAATTTTCTTTTCTTCAAAAGGAAGATTTTCAGCAACGATGCGCTTCATTTGCTTTTCAATTTTTTTTAAATCTTCAGTCGTAAAACCTTTTTCATATTCAAAATCATAATAGAATCCGTCTTCAATAGCTGGACCTATAGTCACTTTTGCTTCTGGGTAAAGCCGCTGAACGGCATCGGCCAACACATGCGCTGCGGAGTGACGCAATTTTTCTAAATCACTCAATTGTTTATCTTGTTTTTCTTCCATCACTTCCCATTCCCCTAAAATCTTTAACGTTTTGTGGACGTAACAGGATTCGAACCTGTGACCTCTACCATGTCAAGGTAGCGCTCTAACCAACTGAGCTATACGTCCTCTTGACAAAGCCAACTCCAGCATTTTTCCTGCATGCGCAACAACAACACACTAAAATGAAGAAATGAACTTCACCGGAGTTATCGTAGAGGCAAAAAAATTACAGCGAGATGCGGCGCAGTCTTAGATAAGCCCTTAAAAAAAGTCAAGAAAATCACTACACCATAAAAAAGAACCCATCCCTTCAAGGAATGGGTTCTAAAAACTTTCTAAGTGCTTGTTTTGTAAGAATTATCCTACCTTTTTAATCACTTCTTCAATGGCACCCTTCGCCACATTGCCCACAAGTTGTTCCACCTTTTGTCCGTTTTTGAAGAAAAGAATGGTGGGGATACTGCGAATACCGTACTTTGCGGCCACACTTGGGTTTTGATCTACGTCCACTTTGCACACCTTTACTTTGCCACTTTGCTCGGTAGCAAGCGTTTCTAGCGTTGGTGCCAAGGCTCTACACGGCCCGCACCAAGTAGCCCAGAAATCTACCACAACGGGAACGTCGGATTGAAGAACATCACCATCAAAACTTGCGTCGCTCACTTCAATAATATTTTCAGCCATAACTCCTCCTTACATTTTGTCTCACGCTCGTAGCGCATCATATCATACACGTCAACAACGGGTGCAATTTTTTTAGCCTGATTTAAAACATATGTTTTCGCAAACTGACATTCAGCACAAATCCAGATGCAGCAAGCATTACGATAATGGAAGAACCTCCATAACTTAAGAAAGGAAGCGTTACTCCCGTAAGCGGAATTAACCCCAACACCCCGCCAAGGTTGATGACCAGCTGCCAAGAAAGCCACGACACAATGCCCATGACCAAAAAAATACCAAAACGATCACGCGCACCTTTTGCAATATCAACCCCAAGCAACAAAAAAGAAAGGTACAAACTCAAGACAAAAAGAGAACCTACAAACCCCCACTCTTCAGCAAGAACGGGAAAAATAAAATCGGTGTGCCTCTCTGGTAAATACTGAAGCTTGTTGATGTTGCCCTTCAGATATCCTTTTCCAAAAAATTTTCCCGAGCCCACTGCAATCTTTGACTGCATGAGGTGATAACCTTTTCCTCGCACATCTTCTTCAGGATGCATGAAGGCCAAGATACGATTGCGTTGATATTCTTTAAGGCCAAATTTGTACGTTCCAAAGCCTGCCAATAAGGCAAGAGCGATACACACCAACAGCGTTTTCTTTTTCACGCCAAGAAAAAGTGAGATAGAAACAAAAATAGCCAAAAGAAAAAAGGCTGAGCCCATATCGCCCTGGTACAAAATAATTCCAAAAGGAAGAAAGGTAAGCAAAGCGGGCTTCCATAATTCACGAACACCATAGCCATCGGCACTTGGATGATCGTTGAAGTATTTCGCCATCACAAAAATATAGGTGAGCTTCGCAAATTCAGCTGGCTGAATGCCTACAGAGCCGATGCGTATCCAGCCTTTGGTTCCACGGATTTCTTGGCCGAAAAGTGCGGTGAATAAAAGCATAAACAAAACAATGAGGTAAAAATATTTCCCCCAATCTTTGAAGAGGCGATAATCAATAAAGGTTGTGGCTGCCATCACCAGCAAGCCAAGAGCAATCCAGATAAGTTGGTTCCAAAAAATAGAAAGGGAACCACTTTCTTCCCAATAAAAAACCGCACTGTAAAGATTAAGCAAGCCAACGCCAACAAGTGCACAAACAACAAAAAAGAACGGCCAGTTAAAAGTTTCGGAAAATCTTTTTGTCATGTTTACTCCTCATGATTACGAAGAGAAAAGTGAAGCGAGTTTATTTCTGTTCGGCGTGTCTTTTAAATTCATTTAACATTTTTGGCAAGGAAGCATCGATAAGACTTTGAAGCATTATCTCTGGCATCCAGAGTTTGAGTTCGAAGTTTACTTCATAAGAGGCAAAAAGTTTTTTTCCCTTTTGAGAAAGTTGCCATGAACCTTCATAGGTTTTAAGTATTTCGCTTTCAACTAAGCTCCATGAAATTTTTTTGTCTGAGTCAAAAACGAAGTGAAGTTTTGCCTCGAAAAACTGAACAAGGTCGATGCCAAATACCACTTCTGCTTCATCCTTATCTTGAAACAAAATCCGGACACATTTTATGTGGCTTAAAAATGAGGGATAAGCAGAAAAATCAAGCAATTGCTTGTAAAACACATCGGCGGAGGTGCAGAGCTCAAGCGTACGGGAGAGCTTTGCCATTTAGTTTTCCTTGTGCGTTGAAATGCTTCCGTCTTTTTCGGGGCGGTAAGGTTTGCGCGTGAAATCGTGATGAGTTCTGATGTAACGCACCGTTCCCGTAGCGGATCGCATCACCACAGATGTGGTCATGGCTTTCCCCGCCTCAAAATGAACTCCACGCAAGAAATCTCCGTTGGTTACTCCGGTGGCCGCAAACATCACATTGCCTTTGGCCAAATCTTCAGTGCCGTAAATACGATTTAAATCTGTAACGCCCATTTTGAGCGCGCGTTCGCGTTCATGATCGTTTCGCCACATCATTTTGCCGTAAAAACCACCGCCCAAACAACGAAGCGCAGCGGCAGACAATACGCCTTCTGGCGCTCCGCCTATACCCATGAGTGCATCTATACCAGAGCGCGGTTGGCAGGTAGCAATAGCCGCTGAGACATCACCATCGGTAATAAGATGAATGCGCGCACCTGCTTTGCGAACTTCTTGAATGAGGTCTTCGTGACGAGGCCTGTCCATAATCACAATAGTAAGATCTTGAACGCTGCACTTTTTTGCGTTTGCAATTGCCTTCAAATTTTCGCTTGCTGATTGCTCCAAACTTACGCAATCTCTGGCTTCGGGACCCACCGCAAGTTTTTGCATGTAGCTATCTGGCGCGTGAAGAAAATTTCCTCGATCGGCCATAGCAATAACGGCCAAGGCATTTTCTCTGCCTGTGGCGCAAATGGTGGTGCCTTCAAGCGGATCAAGTGCAATGTCAATTTCGGGTCCGCCTCTTCCCACTTCTTCGCCAATGTAGAGCATGGGGGCTTCGTCCCGCTCGCCCTCACCAATTACCACTCTGCCGCTGATGTCCATGTCATTGAGAGCATGTCGCATGGCTTCAACCGCAACTTTGTCGGCTAAGTGTTCGTCACCTCGGCCCATAAGCCTGGCCGCTGCAAGGGCTGCAAGTTCGGTAACTCGAATCATTTCTAAGGCTAAATTTCGCTCCATGATTTCTCCAAAAATAAAAGCTAAACAGTTTTTTCAAACACTTGTTCTGCCATGTAAGAACTACGCACAAATGGTCCGCTGAAGGCGTGAGTGTATCCCATCTCAAGCGCTTTATCGCGGTAGACATCAAACTGCGCGGGTTCAATAAATTCTTTTACTTCCCAATGTTTTTGCGTTGGCTGCAAATACTGACCAATAGTGATGGCGCGAACACCGACATCGTAGAGATCGCGCAAAGTTTGAATGACTTCTTCAGAAGTTTCACCCATACCAAGCATGATTCCAGACTTCAGCAAGCGATGTGGCAACAGTTCTTTTGAAATGCGTAGCACTTCGAGGGAGCGACGGTATTTTGCACGGCTGCGAATGAGCGGTGTAAGACGTTCCACGGTTTCGATGTTGTGGCTCATCACATCAGGATCTGACGCACAGAATGTTTCAAGGTGTTCTCGCACAGCATCAAAATCTGGCGTGAGCACTTCAATTCTGGTTTGAGGATTAAGCCTTCTTACTTCGCGCACCACTTCTGCAAAATGTGCTGCGCCACCATCGGGCATGTCATCGCGGTCTACGGAAGTAATCACCACATGCTTGAGGCCCAAGGCCTTCACTTGTTCGGCAGTTTGAAGCGGCTCGCCAGCATCGAGTGGAAGCGGCTTTCCCGTTTTGACATTGCAAAATTTGCAAGCGCGGGTGCAGGTGTCGCCCATCACCATAATGGTGGCGGTGCCGCGCGACCAGCATTCGCCCAGGTTTGGGCAACGCGCTTCTTCGCACACCGTAGCCAGCTTACGAATACGCAAGTCTTTCTTTAAGTTGTGAACTTTATCCCAGTCACTCGCCGGCTTTTTAAGCCAGCTGGGCAATCGCTTTCTCTCCACACGCGGCATAATAGGAGTTGATTTTTCCATAGTAGCCCGGGGTTTAGCATGAGCTCATGCCAAGTCAAACGAAAAGAAGCTTCAGTTTTTTAATCGTCTCATCGCAAAAACATCTGCAATGATCTATGGGCTGAAATAAAATCACGCACACTTCTCTCCACTCTCACGCGAGTTTGTTCAGCGTTTCGTTCATTAATTGGAGAAAATTCAACGACTGAGGGAAGCTGGATCTCTATCATATCAAGGTGTTACTCCCACGGTAAAATGTCCTCCCTTATTCCAAGGATAGAATGTCCTCCCCTGTTGGTAACTTCTTGATATCCTTAGCTT
>PCXC01000012.1 GCA_002796345.1 Deltaproteobacteria bacterium CG11_big_fil_rev_8_21_14_0_20_42_23
CGCCATCACTTCCTCTCTTTTCTTTCTCTTCCAAATTCAACTTCACTTCAAGATACAATCCACAATTCTGCCAATTTGCTGTCATTGCGAGTTTCGTGAAACGAAACGTGGCAATCTCCTCTGACAATTTATAGTTGTGAATCACCTGAGGAGATTGCCACGTCGTTTAACTACACTCCTCGCAACGACAAAAAAATTACTTCTTCTCAATAAACGCATACGCACTGTGATTGTGGATGCTTTCGAAGTTTTCGGCGGCCACTTGATACCAGGAAATTTCACTTCGTGCGTTGAGGGCAACGGCAACATCACGCACAACGTCTTCCACAAATTTAGGATTATTGTATGAGGCTTCGGTGACAAATTTTTCGTCTGGGCGTTTTAGCACCGAGTAAAGAGGTGAGCTGCCCGCTTGTTCAGCAATGGTAATAAGTTCCTCAAGCCAGATCATCGCACTTGTTTTTACTTGGATTGAAATAATGCCGCGCTGATTATGTGCACCAAAAGCACTAATTTCTTTTGAGCAAGGACACAGTGTCATCACGGGAACATCAACGCCCATCATCACTTCGTCGCCATCATGATTGCTTACAGCTTCAAAAAAACATTGGTACTCCATCATGCCAGACAAACCAGACACTGGCGCTTTTTTGCTTAAAAAATAAGGAAAGCTCATTTTGATATGTGCGCTTTTTGCATCGAAGCATTCTCGCATTTCGTGCGTAATATTTGTCATGTGATCAACATGAATGTTGTTGTGATGCGCATTCAAAATTTCCACAAATCGACTCATGTGCGTGCCTTTAAAGTGATGCGGCAAATCAACATACATGTTCACGCGCGCAATGGTTTTTTGCTCTTTTTGTGCTTGGTCAAGCAGGGTGATGGGATACGAAATATCTTTCACGCCAACTTTGTCGATGGCGATATTGCGTTGATCTGCTTGGTTTTGAACGTCTTTCATCAGGTTGCTCCGGGCTGTGCACTTTGTGTCTTGGCTGCTTACTAGTGAGCTTTCACGCTCTTGGTCAAGGTTAAAATGATACGAATTTTTTTGTGCTTGAGCTCTTTGTTTTAGGCTGTTTTTCTTTGCAAGAGCAAGTGGGCTTGCTATAGAAGGTGGCCACATTGCAGAAACAAAGGGGGAGTTCAGTGTCAACATCAAGCGATATCGTGAAAGGCGGAGCCTTTCTTATTCAAGAGACAAAACCAAGCGACATTTTTATCCCAGAAGAGGCAAGTGAAGATGAAAAAAGCTTGGCTCAACTTACGCGCAATTTTTCAAAAAATGAAGTATTGGCACTTTCGGATCAAATCGAAAAAGATTGCCGCAGCATAAGTCCTGTCCTCATGAAAAAGGCAGGGGAACTGGGTTTGCTGATGGCCGAGGTGCCAGAAGCTTACGGTGGCTTGGGTTTGGGAAAAGTGCCCACTACGTTTATTGCTGAAAATATTACAGATCAAGGTTCATTCTCGGTTACCTTCATGTGCCATACCGGCATTGGCACGCTTCCCATCGATATCTTTGGAACCGAAGCTCAAAAGCAAAAATACCTCCCAAAATTAGCAAGTGGCGAATTCATTGGTGCTTACTCTCTCACAGAAGCTGGTTCAGGCTCTGATGCGCTTGGGGCCAAAACCAAAGCGGTGCTTTCTCCCGATGGAAAACATTATATTTTAAATGGTGAAAAAATCTGGGTAACGAATGGTGGCTTTGCAGATTTATTTACCATCTTCGCAAAAGTAGATGGAGAGCACTTCACCGCCTTCTTGGTGGAAAAAGATTTCCCAGGTCTCAGTATTAACAAAGATGAAGACAAGATGGGTATTAAAGGTTCATCTACAACTGTTTTAGGTTTGAACGATTTAAAAGTTCCAGTTGAAAATGTGTTGGGCGAAATTGGAAAAGGCCATCACATTGCTTTCAACGTTTTGAATGTGGGCAGATGGAAGCTTGGCGCAGCCAGTGTTGGTGCGTGTAAGCGCTTGATTGAATACAGTGTGCAATATGTGAATGAGCGCAAGCAATTTGGAAAAGCGATTTCACAGTTTCAGTTAATTCGCGACAAAATTGCAAGCATGGCGGTGCAAACGTATTTGAACGAGTCCATTGTATATCGCTATGCCCATATGATCGATGTGGCCAAAGCTACGTTAGATGCAAAAAGTGCAGCGTATGATGAAGAACGAAAAAATATTATTCGCGAATATGCTATCGAAGCATCAATCGCAAAAGTGTTTGGCTCGGAAGCCCTTGATACTGTTGTAGATGAGGCCGTTCAGTGTTTTGGTGGTTTTGGATTTAGCGAAGAATATCCTGTTGCAAAGTTTTACCGCGATAGCCGCATCAACCGTATTTTCGAAGGCACAAATGAAATCAACCGCATGATTATTACGGGTACCTTGCTGAAAAAAGCGATGAAGGGCGAGCTTGCGTTAATGGATCAACTGCAAAAAGTATTGGGACAATTGAAAACAGGTTTTTCAGCTGCAAAGTCGCATGAAAAAACTATTCTGCTTCGCTTGAAAGACTTAGCTATTTATGTTGCTGGAGTTGCGCTTAAAAAATATGCAGCAAAAATTGACGACAAACAATCGGTGATGGCGTTTGTTTCTGACATTATTATTTCTGTTTTTGCTTTGGAATCTGCATTGCTTCGCGCCATCAAAATGGAAACTACACTCTCTGCAGACAAGGCTGAAATTCCATACAGCATTTGCAAAATTGCTGCAGCTGAAATGAAAGAAGATCTTTTCTCACGCGCTAATTTAATGTTGATGGATATGGCCGAGACGGATGAAGAATATCAGTCCTATCAAAAAGCGCTGCAGCGATTAACCCCAACTTTTTCACTTCAGGTTCTCAAAGAACGCGAAAAAGTAGCGGCATGGCTGTTGGGAAAATCTGATTTTAGTTTTTGAAGAATGACAAACCGTAAACTATGGCCACACAAAAGTACATAGCGGTTGCTGGCAACATAGGTGCTGGAAAATCAAGCCTGATCGACTTTCTCTGTTCGGAGTATTCTGTAAAACCTTTTTTTGAACAAAACGATAACAATCCTTTTTTTGGTCTGTTTTACAAAAACATGAAGCGTTGGGCGTTTCATTCTCAAATGTTTTTTTTGACGCAGAAATTTAAATCCCAACTTGAACTTCAAAAAGCAAAAGGTACGGTTATTCAAGATAGAACCATTTATGAAGACGCCGAAATTTTTGCGCATAATTTATATGTGCAAAAACACATGAGTAAAGAAGAGTACAATACCTATTCCGATTTATACCAATCTATTTTGCGCACCATTCGCCCACCCGATTTACTCATCTTTGTTGATTGCTCGGTAAAAACACTGTTGAAGCGGATTGAAAAGCGCGGGCGAGATTCAGAACAGAGTATTCCACTTGATTATTTGAAAGGCTTACATCGTTCCTATCGAAAATGGATTAAAGCGTATTCACATTCTCCAGTTTTGGTGTATTCGAGTGAAAAAATTGATTATCTTTCAGACTTTGTACATCGACACGATTTGCTGCAGAAAATTGAGAAATATTTATGAACTTAAAAACAAAATTCACCGAACAGTTTCAACTTGAGCATCCCATTGTATGCGCTCCCATGTTTTTGGTGAGCACTGTGAAGCTAGTGCTTGCTGCCAGCAAAGCCGGAGGGATAGGCGCTTTCCCGGCGCTTAATTATAGACCTATCGAAAAATATGCCTTAGCCTTGCAGCAGATAAAAAAGGAAAGCGATAAGCCATTTGCGGTAAATCTCATTGTTCAAGCTTCAAACAAATATTTGGAGCAGCAACTTGAACTTACTCTTGAGGCAAAAACTCCGTTGATTATTACTTCATTGGGAAAGCCAGATAAAGTGATACAAAAAGCCCACGCAGCTGGAACGAAAGTTTACTGCGATGTGATTAATTTGGAACATGCAAAAAAAGTAATCGATCTTGGTGCTGACGGACTCATTGCGGTTTCGTATGGAGCGGGTGGCCATGCCGGAAATATTTCGCCCTTTGTGCTCATTCCTGCACTTGCAGATGCGTTTGATGTTCCAGTTTTGGCAGCTGGCGGAATTACCGATGGCCGCACAATGGCGGCAGCATTAGATTTGGGGGCATCGGGAGTTTATCTGGGCACACGCTTTATCGCTTCGAAAGAGTGTGAAGTTTCAGAAGACTATAAACAAACCATTCTGCAATCTGGGTTTTCAGACGTAATCAACACAGACCGAGTTGACGGATATCCAGGAAATTTTTTAAAAACGGCAGCCTTGGAAGCTATTGGCCTTGAAGATAGTGTGCTGGAAACTCTTTTGAAAAAAAACAAACGCTTTCGAAGAGCCTTAGCCATTAAGCGTTCACTCAAATCTCTCTTCGGCCACGATAAAAAAGTTTCATACAAAACCGTTTTTGCCGCAGGTCAATGTGTTGAAATGATACACGAACTCAAATCAGTGGAAGATATTATGAAAGACATTGTGCACGAATATGCTGAGTTGAGGAAGGGATAAGCCTGAGAAAGGTTTTTTCTCTTTGTTTTGTCATCCTCGCGTACGCGGGGATGTGGATTCACATTCGAAGTGCAACACTTGGTTCAAGAAGACCTCAGCAGGAGTTCGATAACCAAGACA
>PCXC01000013.1 GCA_002796345.1 Deltaproteobacteria bacterium CG11_big_fil_rev_8_21_14_0_20_42_23
CTCTTCTTCGCCTAAATGCGCATAGTTCTTCATAAGCACTCGAGTTAGCATAACTTGCCTTCCACTCCCAAGTGTTGCACTTACTTCTTGAACTTATACGGTTCCCCATGGTATAACATATTGATATTGCTGGCAGTTCTGGCACCCCTCTAAAAGCATCCATTATTTTCAGCTGGAACCTTGTTTCTGCGCAAAACCATTTTTAATATCAAAAGTTCCCATGTTCAAAAAAATACCAGCATTTTCTTCTCTTCATCCAGTCTTGAGACATCCCTTGCCATTTCTTTTTAGCCACGATAGATACGCTTCACTTTTTGGCTCCGACACCCTTAACCATTATGAACGAAGAAAATCGGCAGATTAGCAGGCGTACGGGCGTGGTGAGTTTTTTCACCTTGCTTTCTCGTATTTTGGGTTTGGTGCGTGATGCGGTTTTGGCCTTTGCCTTTGGTGCCAGTTACGTTGCCGATGCCTTTTACGTTGCCTTTCGCATTCCCAATTTGCTTCGGCGTTTTGTGGCCGAGGGTGCGCTCACCGCAGCCTTTGTTCCACTTTATACCGAATACCTCAAGCGCTCACGCAGCGAAGCCAAAGCCATTGCCAATATTGTGTTTACGCATTTGTTGCTTCTTCTTGTTGTCTTAGTCATTGTGGGAATCATTTTTGCACCGTGGCTTGTAAAGCTTATTGCATGGGGATTTGCGGATGATCCCCAACAATTTGCCCTCACGGTTTTTCTGACGCGTTTAATGTTTCCGTATATTTTTCTGATTAGCTTAGTTGCACTTGCGATGGGAGTTTTAAATTCACTCAAACATTTTGCTGCGCCTGCAGCCTCGCCCATTTTGTTAAACCTTGGAATTATTTTTGGAGCCGTAGGCCTCAAGTATTTTTTTGAACTTCCCGTTGTTGCTGTTGCCGTGGGAGTATTGCTGGGTGGGGTTTTGCAGCTTGCCCTTCAAATTCCAGTTTTGATGAAGGAAGGCATGTTTCCTTCATTCAACTTCAACTTTCGCGATCCCGGCTTAAAGCGGCTTTTGTTTCTCATGGGCCCATCAGCTTTTGGTGCGGCAGTGTATCAAGTGAATGTACTGTTTGTCACCTTGCTCGCATCTTTTCTTCCCACCGGAAGCGTTTCATATTTGTGGTATGCAGACAGAGTTTCAGAATTTCCACTTGGCGTGTTTGCCATTGCGGTTGCAACGGCATCTCTGCCAACGCTTTCGGCGTTTGCAGCCGAAAAAAATATGGAAGCTTTTCGAAATGTGTTGAGCTATTCGCTTCATCTTACTTTTCTCATTGCCATTCCAGCTTCTGTTGGTTTGCTTCTGTTGGCGCATCCTGTTGTTCAACTTCTTTTTCAACGCGGAGCTTTTACACCAGCAATGACAGAGGCTACAGCTCTTGCCCTGATGGTGTTTGCACTCAAAATTCCTTTCGTGGCAGCAGTCAGAAATGTGGTGCCAGCTTTTTACGCTCTGAAGGATACAAAAACGCCAGTGGTTGTTGCGATGGTTGATGTCATCGTAAATTTGCTGTGCGGTCTTTTTTTGATGAAACACTTTGCACACGTAGGGCTTTCCATGGCGTTAGTTATTTCGGCAATCGTTAATTTCCTTTTGCTCTGTGCACTCCTTCGAAGAAAACAAATTCACCGTGCCCCCATTAACTACAGAGGCCTCACCCGCATTTGCATAGCCAGCGCAGCAATGGCGGTAGTGGTAGGGATAATGCGAATGCTATTAACAGGAATGTTTGCAGCCGGAAAAATACAAGCCATGCTGGCTCTGTTACTGATCATTATCCTTGCAGTGTTTGTCTACCTCACCACCACCTATTTCCTCCACAAAGAAGACTTCAAGTCCCTCATCCATATGTTTGGAAGAAAGCGTCGCGCGTAATTTTAAAAAGATAAAAGCAAACATCCTTATTGAAATCAGAAGCGAAGCGGTACTGATTTTCAACTCGGGAAAAAGATTTTGCGAAAAACTTTGTGAGAGCGCACTTTTGAGGCCTTCATCTCTCTGACAGCTTTAAAGAAAACGATGAAGGCCGAAATGTTGGATGAAATTTCCGCGGCGCTTGAGCGGAAATTTCAGAGCGACGCAAAGTTTTTCGCAAAATCTTTTTCCCTCAATTCAAAATCACTTCCCGGAGTGGAGTTTTGCTTGTTGCCACAAATCTTCAAGCTCTCGCTCGCTCAGTGTTGAAAGTTCTGCATCAGCATTTTTTTCCATCCACGCAAAGCCTTGCATGCAGCGCACATTTGCTTTTCGCAGTGCTGTTTCAGCATTCAAACCTAAGTGTCTTCCCGCTTGCGCAAGGGTAAACAGCACGTCGCCAAATTCATGCTCAATAGCTTCAGCATTTTTTTCAGCTTGAGCTTCTTCAAGCTCGAGCACTTCTTCTTCCAGTTTTGCAAAAACACCTTCAGTGTTTTTCCAGTCGAAGCCAACGCGCGAAGTTTTTTCACCAATGCGATGTGCTGCTAAGAGAGAAGGCAAGTGTTTTGGAATTCCACTTAAGAGTGTTTCGTCTTTTGCTTTTTCTTTTTTCTCGGCCTGCTTGATAGCTTCCCAATTTTTTAAAACGGTTTCACTGTCTTTTGCTTCAACATCTGCAAAAATATGAGGATGTCTGCGAATGAGCTTTTCGCAAATGCCATTAATCACATCGTCAATGGTGAAACGATTTTCTTCACGTGCCATTTGAGCATAGAAAACAACTTGCAAGAGCAGATCGCCAAGTTCTTCCTTGAGCTCCGCAAAATCTGCGGCTTCGATGGCATCCACCACTTCGTAGGCTTCCTCAATGGTGTGTGCCGTAATGCTCTGATAGCTCTGCTTGAGATCCCACGGACAACCCTTTTCAGGGTGGCGAAGCAGGGCCATGATTTCGGTGAGTTGTGCGAATCCACGTTGTTTAAGCTGCATAGAATATCCTTTTTGAGGGAATGAATGGTTTTGCGTCAGAAATACGTGGAAGCGTTCTGCTTGAAAAGAAAAAATAAAAACCAAAGAATATCAAGAGCTTAACCCCCTTTAAAAGGCTTGGTTTTTGAGGTCTGCTTCTGTACACTACAGAGATATGATTTTATTCAGAAATTCCTACTTTTTTACCACTTCGGGGCTTGATCACTTTATCGTCACCCACGATGTAAAGGCCTTGATTGCCGAAGGAAATGTTGATCAGGGCGTGGTGCATATTATCGTGCCCAAGGCTGGAGCTTCAGTGATGCTTGCTGAAGACATTCCAGAAATAAAAGAGGCAGTGAAAAAAATGTTTTCTGTTTTCGAATCGCTCTCCGACGAGAAAGCAAAAAACAAAAGAAAAGAAGAACTGGAACTTTTCCCGCGCTTGCAGTCGACGATGTTGGGAAGGCAGCTTTGCATTCCCATTCAAAACGGAAAGCTTGTCTTGTCGCCATTTGAAGATATTATCCTGCTCGATTTTGAAGCGCTTGCAGGAAGACGAGAGTGCGTTATTCAAGTGATGAGTGAATCAGCTCCAGCGGAAGCTCCGCAACAGCAACGGATGTAAAGGAGAAGCATGTACAGAAAAAAAGAAAGTGTTCAACAAGACTTGGAACAAAAAATACATTTTCAGAAAAATGAAATTGCGAGAGAACTTTTTGGACCTCATGATGAGCATGTGAAATTTTTAGCAGAAAAGTTGGGTATTCGCGTTCATGTTCGAGGAACGCAGTTAACCTTGTTGGGAAAAGCGCACGATGTAGAAGGGGCAAAGAAAATTCTTCAAACGCTTTATCTCCACATTCAGAATGGAAAAAGTATTATGAGTTCTGAAATTGAGGATGCGATTAAAATGATGTTACGTGACGAAAACACAAATGTTGAACATGTTTTTGAAGATATTATTTTTCAAACTTCAAAAAAAAGAAGCTTGAAGGTGCGGAATGCTGCGCAAAGAAAATACCTTGAGCTGATGCACAACAAAGACCTTGTGTTTGCAATTGGACCAGCAGGAACAGGAAAAACATATATTGCAGTTGCTGTAGCATTAACCCATTTGCTAAAACGAAAAGTTTCAAAAATTATTCTCACCAGACCAGCCGTTGAAGCAGGTGAAAAATTGGGTTTTCTTCCGGGTGACCTGCAAGACAAGGTGAATCCCTATTTGCGGCCGTTGTATGATGCGTTGTATGACATGCTTGAACCTTCTAAAGTGGATGAGCTTTTACAAAACGATACCATCGAAGTTGCACCTATTGCGTTTATGCGTGGAAGAACTTTGAACAATGCCTTCATCATTTTGGATGAGGCGCAAAATTGTACGTATCAGCAAATGAAAATGTGTCTCACCAGAATGGGAGCTGATTCCAAAATGGTGATCACGGGAGACATTACTCAAATTGATTTGCCAAAAGGCGAATCTTCAGGCTTGTTGGAAGCGAAGAAAATTTTAAGCCACATTCCAAGTATTGCCTTTCACGAATTTGAAGACGAAGACGTAGTTCGACATGAACTTGTTCAAGATATTGTAAACGCCTATCAAAAACATGAAGTGAAACAAAAATGAAAAAAATTCAGGAATTTTTAAACTCTTTGATTCAACTTCCTTCTCAAGCTAAGAAAAAAAGCGAGAGGGGTTTTCTTGATTATTACTTTCAATATCCACTTGTAAAATGGTGCGCGGTTCTTTGTTTGGGAATGGCCATCACGTTCATCACTACCTTTTCATTTCAGAGTATTCCAAAAACATTGCAGCTTGGTTCTATTGCAACACAAGATTTTAAAGCCGATCGCAGTTATGAAATTGTGGATGAAGATGCTACAAAAAAATTAAGAGACGAAGCCAGAGCCGCTGTGATTCCATTGTATGTTTTTGATGAAAGTCTCAAGTTTTCAAAAGTGGAAAAAGTTCATAGCGCATTTCGCGAAACCAGAGCAAAAGCATATGACATGGCATTTTTCCATGCGAAAGAAAAAAAGCTGGATAAGAAATCGTTTGTCCTTACCGAAAATGACAAAGAAGTTTTAAGTGAACTCTTCACAAAACATTTTGGCATTAAACCAAACGCCGAGCAATGGACTATGTTGGTGAAAGAACGTTTTAGTTCACGTGTCGAAACCATGCTTGTGCAACAGCTTGAAGAGGCTATGGACGCACCACTTGTGAGTGATAAAGCAAGTTTAGAGAGCAATAAAGATACCGGAATTATTGTTCGCAAAAAACAAGGTATAGGTTCAAGTGCTGTTGTTCTTGGAGAAACAAAAGTAAATAATGTTTTAAAAATTTCCTCGGTAGACGAAGTAAAAGCAAAGCTTCAAAAAAAATCACTTCCAGCTCAAGGGCTTTATACACGACATTCCATCCCAAAAATAATTGATCTTGCAGCCTCGCTTGTAGAAGCAAATTGTATTTTCGCCAGACAGGAAACTGAAGAGCTGAAAGAAAAAGCAGCGCAGAATGTTAAAAATGTCATTATTAAAATATCTCCGGGGGAAATTATTATTCGCCATGGAGCACGCTTTGAACCGTGGCATCACAAGGTTTTAAAGGGAATTCAAAAAGAAAGAGGAAAGGGTACTTATCCTTACGAATTTTTTGGAACCTTGTTGTTGGTGATGCTTGTGCTTGTGGTTCCTTTTTATGTGGGAGAAAAATTTCTCACTCGTTTCCATCCCAACACTTCAGATTATTTGCTCATGGCGAGTGTTGCCCTTATCTGTCTTTTTGTGCTCAGAATTTCGCTTATTCTTTCTCCCGCCATTACGCAGGCACTGATGTTTTCTCTTCCCGAAAAAGCGCTGATTTACGCCATTCCTTTCTCTGCCGCGGTGATGTTGATAAGAATGTTTCTCTCCATTGAAAGCGCTCTCATTTTTGCCATTCCCATGACAGTGTTTTCTGGTTTGTTTGTAGAAACTGGCGTGAATACGGTTGCCTTTGTTCTCATCAGTAACTTTGCGGCCATCATTATGATGAAGCATATTGATCGCCGAACCATGATCATTCGCGCTGGTGCAGCCGTTGGTCTTTTTAGCGCGCTTACTATGTTGGGTTTGAAGTTTATTTCCATTTCTTCTGTTGAAGAATCTTCAACCGCTTCTGATATTTTTTGGTTTATGACGTTTGCTTTTTTCGGAGGTATAACCAGCTCAATTGTAACCATGATTTTTCTTCCTATTTTGGAATCTGTTTCGGGTTATGTCACCGATATTAAATTGCTTGAACTTGCAAATTTAAATCATCCTCTTCTTCGCGAACTCATTGTTCAAGCTCCAGGAACTTATCATCACTCGCATTTAGTGGGTATGTTGGGTGAAGCAGCGGCAGAGAAGATTGGAGCAAACTCTTTGTTGGTAAGGGTTTCCGCCTACTACCATGATATTGGAAAAATGAAAAAACCATCCTATTACATCGAAAATACAAAAGGCGAGTCGAAGCACGATAAACTTTCTCCGCATATGTCTGCACTGATTGTTGCCTCTCATGTTAAAGATGGACTGGAGATGGCGAAGAACGCAAAAATTCCAAAGTCAATTATGGATATGATTCCACAACATCATGGAACAAGAATGATTAGCTTTTTCTACAAAAAAGCAAAAGAGCTTGCAGATCCTAATTTGCAAAAAGTGAATCGAGAAGACTTTTGTTATCCTGGACCAAAACCACAAACAAGAGAAGCCGCCATTATGATGCTTTCTGATGTGGTGGAGGCTTCCGTGAGATCGCTGAAAGAAAAAAGTGCTACGCGCATTCAGCAAATTGTGCGACGTTCCATCACCGATGTGTATACCGAGCGCCAACTAGATGAATCAGAACTAACCTTGAAAGATTTAAATGACATTGGTAAGGCTTTCGTGCATATTCTGCTTGGTATTTATCATGAACGTGTTGAATATCCCCGAGATACACTTCTAGAGCGACAAGAACATCAAGAGTATACAGAGAAGGAGAATCAGCTTGAGGTTTCTGATTCAGAATCAACATCCAAAGAAGATCGCGTGGGCAAGGTCAGCCGTCTTGACCATGCTCGCAAAAATTCCCATTAAAAAAATTCAAGGCAAAGATGCTGTAAGCCTCATTTTCACCGACAACAAAACCATTTCTCACCTTGCAGCTACATTCAAGCATAAACCGGGAGCCACTGATGTGCTTTGTTTTCCGGCCGATGATGTTTGGGACGAAACTGCAGGTGAAATTGTGATTTCACTTGATACCGCAAAGGCTCAAGCCAAGGCGCGAGGTGTTAAGCTTCAAGATGAAATAGTGTTGTTGGTTATTCACGCACTTCTTCACCTTCAAGGTTTCGACGATCAAACCGAAAAAAAATACAGCGCGATGAAAAGGAAAGAAGCCGAATTTTTTCTTCAGGTGCTCTCATGACATTAACTCAAGTTCAAAAATATCTTCTTTCGTGTTTGAGTGGATTGCTTATTAGCTTTTCACTTCCGCTTTCCATTGGTGGCCATCCGCTTCCGTGGCTTGGTTTTTTAGCATGGATTGCTTTAGTGCCAATGTTGCTTGCAACTCAAAACGAATCTCCAAAAAGCACGTATCGATTTTCGTTTATCACCTTGTTTCTTTCGTTCAGTATTTCTCTTTCGTGGACGTATTATGCCATGCACAATTTTGGAGGAATGAGTTCGCTTGCCAGTATACTTACTGCACTTTTGCTTTCTCTTCTTATGGCGGCTCTTTTGGCGTTAGCTCCTTTTACGGCAAAATACTTACAACGAAAAACAGGACAAGAGTACATTGTCTTGCTTCCCGTGTGTTGGGTCGTCTTTGAGTTTGTGCGCACCTTTTTTCCGTTTGGTGGATTTCCTTGGGCTGATCTTTCGCTCTCACAATCACCGTTCATTCACTTCATTCAATTTGTCGATATTACGGGAGTGTATGGGCTGTTGTTTTTTATTGTCTGGATAAACCAAATCTTGTCCGAATTCATTTTGCACCGTTTTGGGATGAAGCAAAGTTTCCTCAAGCAAAAAATAACCTTAAGCATTTTTTTTCTCGTTCTCGTTTTTGGATATGGTGTGTATCAAGTGCAGACTTTCGCAAGCGTAACGCAAGGTGCACCTCGTCTAAAAGTTGGTTTGGTTCAGGCGAATATCCCTCAAGATAAAAAATGGGATGAAAAGTTTATGGTGACAAATCTTTTTCTTCATCAGGAGATGTCGCGTCAACTGTTTAAGGCAAACACAGATCTTGTCGTTTGGCCGGAAGCTGCCTTCCCACAAATGTTTCCCGAGGCAGTGAGTTCATTTCCGCCAGAAGTGTTTGGCATTCCAAAAACAAAAGATGAGGCCTATCTTCTTTTTGGTGCGCTTACGACCGATGATCATCAACATCTTTTTAATTCAGCGGTTCTCATCGATGAAACGGGAAAAAAGAAAGCAGTTTATCACAAGCAACACCTTGTTCCTTTTGGAGAATATATTCCATTGGCAAATGTTTTTCCATTTTTGCACAAGCTTTCGGTTCCCGTTGGTGATTTTGAAGAAGGCAGTGGAAGAAGTGTTTTGCCTCTTTCGATGGGAAGATTTAGTGTTGCCTCTCTCATTTGCTTCGAGGGAGTTTTTCCGCAAATCAGCCGTCGTCAAGTAGATGCGGGCGCATCCCTTTTGGTAAGCCTCACCAATGACGCTTGGTATGGACCCAGCAGCGCGCCACATCAGCATTTGGCACACACCGTTTTTCGTGCGGTTGAAAACAAGCGTTCCTTAGTAAGAGCTGCAAACACAGGATTTTCCGCCGTTGTTGATCCGCTTGGTCATATTTTGCAGAAATCTCCCTTGTTTGATCAATCCCTTATCGTTTCCGATGTTTCCCTCATCGAAGCAAAAACGCTTTATACCAAGCTTGGCGACTGGTTTCCTTGGTCGTGCGTTGCGTATATAGCCATTGCATTTCTTTTCTCCTTTATTAAAAGGCGTGGCTCTGGAGAAAAGAGTGTATGGGTGTAAAAGAAATTACAGAACGTCTCGAAGGTTATCGAAAAAAACTTGAAGACCTTTCCGTGCAATTGCGCATCTCTGAAAAAAAAGATCGGCTTGCATACCTGCAACAAAAAGCTCAAGAGCCAACTTTTTGGGATGACACCAAATCAGCCAAAAAATTATCTCAAGAAACAGATGACCTCAAGTTGCTTCTCGATCTTTTTGCCGAGCATCAAGATCATATCGATGATGTTGAAGCTCTTCTCGAACTCTACAAAGAAGATACAAGTCAGGAAGATTTTTTGCGCGAAGCAGAAGATTTGCTTCAAACGCTTCATACTGGTTTTGAGCAAATCGAATTTCGCAAAATGCTCTCTAATGATATCGATCGCAGCAATGCGCTTCTCAACATCAACGCAGGAGCAGGTGGAACAGAGTCGTGCGATTGGGTTTCAATGCTGTATCGCATGTACGTGCGTTGGGCCGAAAGAAAAGGCTATCAGGTGGAAACGCTTGATTTCACTGAAGGAGACGGCGCCGGGTTTAAAAGTGTAACGCTCTCCATTCAAGGAACTTATGCTTATGGTTACTTGAAAGCTGAAAATGGTGTGCACCGCCTTGTGCGCATTTCACCGTTTGATGCCAACAAGCGAAGGCATACTTCATTTGCTTCGGTGCATGCTACAGCCGACATTGAAGACGATATCGAAGTAGAAGTGAACATGGAAGATGTGCGCGTCGACACCTTTCGTGCAGGTGGAAAGGGCGGACAGCACCAAAACAAAACTGATTCAGCAGTTCGTTTTACGCATCATCCAAGCGGTATTGTTGTTTCGTGTCGTTCCGAAAGAAGCCAGCATCAAAACCGAGATCGCGCCATGCGGATGTTGAAGTCGCGTTTGTACGAATTGGAACTTGAAAAACGTTTGGCCGAAAAAGAAGCAACAGAAAAACAAAAAAAGCGTGTTGAGTGGGGTTCGCAAATTCGCTCGTATGTGATGCAACCCTACCAGTTGGTAAAAGACCATCGCACCAATCATGAAGTAGCAACCGTGGATAAAGTGATGGATGGCGATCTTGATGAATTTATGAAGGCCTACCTTTTAGAATATTCCGAATAGCAACGACGAGAAGATCATGAAAAAAACAGAAATCATTTGTGGAAAAAATGCGGTGACAGAATTGCTTCGCGCAGGAAAAAGAAAATGCCATGAAATTTTTCTTGCTGAAGGAAGAAATGAACACGCACTTGCCGATCTTTTGCATTTTGCTGAGGCAAAGAAAGTTACCATTCATTCGATTCCACGAAGAGAATTGGACAAGCTTTCGTCTCTTGAAAAGCATCAGGGTGTGGCCGCAAAAGTAGAACCATTTGTGTACAGCGACGAAAAAGAAGTGCTTCGCAGCATTTCCGGAAGCAATACTCTTTTTCTTCTTTTGGATGGCATTATCGATCCGCAAAATTTGGGTTCACTGCTAAGAACCGCTCACCAACTTGGCGTTGACGCGGTTTTTCTGCCCAAGGACAATTCAGCGCCCATCGGACCTGCAGCTGCCAAGGCATCGGCCGGAGCGATAGAGTACTTGCCCATTGTTCAAGTAGTAAATCTCACAAGACTCCTTAACGTGCTTAAAGACAAGGCTTTTTGGGTTTATGGAGCTGATGCTTCCGAAGAGTCGCGTTCTCTCTATACCTGCGACTTCAAGCAAGGAAATGTGGCCTTGGTGATGGGTTCCGAAGGCAAGGGGATGAAACGGCTTGTGGGGAAATCTTGTGATTTTCTGGTGGAAATTCCCATGAAGGGAAAGCTCGATTCGCTCAATGTTTCGGTTGCGGGTGCTGTGATTTTGGCCGAAATTATGAGGCAAAGAATTCCTTCTTCATAGAGCGTATTTCTGGCTTGTCATTTCACTGAAAGTGCTTGACAGACATATCTTTCTCACCTAGAAGGTGCCCACTTTAAGTGGGGGAGTTTGCTCGTTTTTTTCACCTCCGCAGAAAAACTAAAGGAAGAACAAGGACTAAGACCTCTTTTCTTAAAGTTGGTAGAAGCAGGTTTAAGAAGGATGGAGAGGTGTTCTTGTTGTGTTTTTTGCTGGCGTAGCTCAGTTGGTAGAGCAGCTGACTTGTAATCAGCCGGTCGGGGGTTCGACTCCCTTCGCCAGCTCAAGAAGGGCAGTTTGTAGTTTGGAGTTTTTAGTTCGTAGTTCAGAGTTAACTAAAAACTACAAACTATAAACTAAAAACTGTTTTTCGGAGGGATGCCCGAGCGGCCAATGGGAACAGACTGTAAATCTGTCGGCAATAGCCTACGATGGTTCGAATCCATCTCCCTCCACATGATGGAGGGTAGTTTGTAGTTCATAGTTAGCAGTTTTTAGTTAGATCTCACTAAGAACCATAAACTAAAAACTATAATCTACTGTAAATCGCGGGTGTAGCTTAGTGGTAAAGCTCCAGCCTTCCAAGCTGGTCACGAGGGTTCGATTCCCTTCACCCGCTCAAGAAGGGCAGATTCTAGTTTTTAGTTCGTAGTTTTTAGTTAACTAAAAACTAGAAACTAGCAACTTAAAGACTGCAGTTCATCGCCGGGATAGCTCAGTCGGTAGAGCGCATCCATGGTAAGGATGAGGTCACGGGTTCGATTCCCGTTCTCGGCTCAGAATGCAAAAATTGATTTTATTGAAATATCATTTGTGAAAACGGAGGCAGTATATGAGTAAGGGGAAATTTGAGAGAACGAAACCACATGTTAACATCGGAACGATAGGTCACGTAGATCATGGTAAGACGACGTTAACGGCCGCGATCACGAAAACGCAAGCAGGTTTGGGTTTAGCGGAGAAGATGGATTTCGATCAGATCGATAAAGCACCAGAAGAGCGTGAGCGCGGAATTACCATTTCAACAGCGCACGTAGAATATGAGACAGCGAATCGTCACTATGCCCACGTCGATTGTCCAGGCCACGCTGACTATGTGAAAAACATGATCACTGGAGCAGCTCAGATGGACGGAGCAATCCTTGTGGTGAATGCGGCAGATGGTCCGATGCCACAAACCAGAGAGCACATCCTTCTTGCACGCCAAGTAGGAGTTCCTCGAATTGTAGTGTTTTTGAACAAATGCGATACGGTTGACGACGCAGAGCTTTTGGATCTGGTAGAACTCGAAGTGCGTGAGTTGTTGACGCAGTATAATTTTCCAGGAGATGAAATTCCAATCATTCGCGGCAGTGCCTTGAAGGCGTTGGAAGGCGAAGAGAGTGAACTCGGAACCCAATCAATAGCTCGTTTGTTGGCAGCGTGTGATGAATACGTTCCAGAGCCAGTTC
>PCXC01000014.1:0-20645 GCA_002796345.1 Deltaproteobacteria bacterium CG11_big_fil_rev_8_21_14_0_20_42_23
TTGAGCTTTTGTAAGTTCCATCCCTCCCACATCTCACTTTATCTCTTCTTTGTCAATTAGTGTTAACACGCCCTAATGCAAGTTACCAAGTATATGCCGGCACAAAAAGATATGGCAGTATTCCTATTGGTTATCAAGGTGCGGTTCAATGTTATAAAGAAAATGAGTGGCCAGGGGGTTTTTAAATTTATTTTGAGTATGAAAGATGTAATTGTTTTTCAAGCACGCCTTAAAACCACTTTAAATGAGCCGGAGATGGGAATCGAACCCACGACCTACTGATTACGAATCAGTTGCTCTACCAACTGAGCTACCCCGGCGATAAAAAGCAGTTTATAGTTTTTGGTTCATGGTTCTTAGTTATAACCCTAACTATAAACTCAAAACTACAAACTGCTTTTCTGGTGCCGAGGGCCGGACTCGAACCGGCACGGGCTTACACCCATCAGATTTTGAGTCTGACGCGTCTACCAATTTCACCACCCCGGCGAAGCTTGCCTTAAGGCAAGTTCGTGATTTAAAATCTTTTTGAAATGATTGCTCCTGCGAAAAAAACTAAATCTCTATCGTTTTTTCATCCCCATCAAAACCGGCTGCCATCTCGTAGGTATCTTCTCCACGTGTAACGTATTTTATGTCGAGTTTGTTGTCGGCGATTTCGCGCAAAGCGGTTACGGCTTCGCGGTTTTTGCAGTTCACCAACGGTTTTGAACCTTGAAACAATTGCTTCGTGCGTTCGGCTGTTGCATGAACAAGGGCGAAACGGTTATCCACCACATCTAAACAGTCTTCTATTGTTACTCGAGCCATGGTATCTCCTTAAGATTTAAGGGCGCATCTATTCGAAAAAGTGCTGAAATGTCAACAGTCTTCTGGTCAAAACGGCGGCTGGCTGTTCCGATTGGCACTGCGTTTCTGGGCTGGAGAGTTTTTTTACAGATTCCTGCTAAAAGCAGAGGAGGAAATTGACCTGACAATACGCTTGTGATAGATTCCCTAAGTTTATGAAACAACTTGGAGAAATGCTCCTTTCAACCCTGCCAGAATACCGAGAACGCCACCTTTTTGTGGTGCGGCTTCGTCTTCTGGTTTTTTTTGGCTTCTGGGTTTTCTACCTCTACTTTTTGCGTGATGTTCTCAGCCAAACGCTGATTACAAGCGTTTTGATCATCCTTTGCTTTTCCCTGGTTATTTTTGCTTACTACAATGTGCTGCGAAAACGGTGGCTCATTTTCTCCTTTTTTCTGGAAGTGGTGTCAGATCTTACCGCCATCACCTCCATTATCTACCTCACTGGTGGGCCGCACAGTCCATACTATACTATATATGTGTTCTACATTTTCTTCATCGGTGTGTTTTACAATCACCTCATCGCCGGCTCGGTGGCCATTTTCACTGCTTTTTGGTACGGAATATTTCAAGTTGCTTGCGATGCCGGTTGGATTCGGCCGCTCATTTTAGACTACGGCAACCAAATCCCCATCCCAGCTTACACGCCAACTGCGCGCTTCATTTTTGCGGCGGCGTTTTTGGCCTTCACCGTTTACGCGGTGAAAAGTGCCAGCCATTTTTCGCGAAGAAGAGAGAAAGAGCTCGAAGAAAAAAACCGCGAGCTCAATGCACTTCATACCATGAGTTCTACTGTTCGCAGTGTTGTTTCGCTTTCTGAAGTCATCGAACGCATTTTGGGTTCTTTGGAAGAGGGCTTGCATTTTTCGCTGGTGTTTATGCTTCGCTTCGAAAAAGAGGGCGATCGAACAAAAATGGCACTGCACTTTCTACAAAAATCAAAAACAATGAAGGTGTTGAAAGAAAAAATGCCAACTCTTTTTCGGATGAAGAAGCATCTTTTTTTGGATGAATGTGCCGAAAATCTTCTTCTCTCAGAACTCTTGCAAAAGAAAATTATTTTTCGAAAAGATCTTTCTGAAGTGATGAACGATTTTTCAGATTTTGTGGATTCAAAAACTATTTCCCAAATTCAAACTTTGTTAAAAGTAAAACGAGTTAGCATTGTTCCGCTTATTTCTGCGGGAAAAGTTTTGGGCGCTTTTGTTGGTCTCAGCGAGAAAAAATTTGTTGATGAATACACAGTCGAACGGCTGCAAGCCTTTGCTGATCATATTGCGCTGTCCATCGAGGCTGCAAGTTTGATTCAAGAATTGCGTTTGGCCAACAAGTCACTTGAAGAAGCCAACCGAGTGAAGTCGGAATTTTTGGCTACGATGAGCCACGAGCTTCGCACTCCGCTCACGGCCATTATTGGTTTTTCGGAATTGTTACTCGAAGGAGTAATGGGCGATTTAAACACAGAGCAACAAGAAAGTTTGCACGAAGTATTGTACAACGGTTCAGAACTGCTTCGTCTCATCAACGGATTACTTGACTTGGCAAAAATTGAAGCTGGAAAAATGGACCTCGAAGAAAACACCTTCAGCTTGCCAGCATTGATTCAGCGTTTGCAAGGAATGACCAGCTCGCTTATTCAAAGAAAAAATATCCGCTTGCACTTAAGCCTTGAAGATTCCTTGCCTGTTGTGTGTGCTGATGAAAAAAAAGTGCAGCAAGTTTTGCTCAATCTGCTTTCGAATGCCATAAAGTTTACTCCTCACAACGGCGCTATCACCGTGGGCACATCATTTTACGCCTCGCTCCAAGACTACAAAAAGTTGCATCCAGATTTTGCGGAAGCATTTACTTCGCATCTTGAACAAGGTTCATTTTTTGAAGTGTATATTTCAGATTCTGGCATTGGCATTGAGAAGGAAAAGCAAGAAACAATTTTTGAAGCTTTCCACCAAGTGGACAGTTCTATGACGCGTTCATACGGCGGAACTGGTTTGGGGCTTGCGCTTGCAAAACAATTTATCGAACTTCATCATGGTATCATTTGGGTAGAGAGTAATCTTGGTTCTGGTGCTCGCTTTTCATTTTTACTTCCGCAGCAAAGAGAGAAAAATGCTGGCGCGGAAGCCAAAGCTTAATTCAAAAAATTTTTTATTTTACGGTACTTACATTATATGTATAATGCACCACTTAAGAGGTTTTAGTTTATGGGTGGATTATTGCGTCAATATTCTTGGATTTTAAATCTCCTGGCAATCTTCTTATGCTCGTTTTTTCTCGCCAAGATTGTGGGAGCCTACGTTGGCACCGTGTTGCAAGTGAAGAGGTCAGTTGCGGTTTTTAGCTCCGAGCGCTCAAAAGTCTTTCAGCCGGAAAGAAAATTGTTGGAAGAATATCAAATCATCATCGACAGAAACATTTTTGATTCTACCAATCAAGTAAGTGAAGATCAAACGGCCGATAGCGATGCAGATGAAGATGCTGAAATAATAGAAGGCGGCGAAGCAGTTCTCACCAAGTTGAGCATCACGGTTATTGGTGTGCTTGTGGTGGGCGAGGGAAGGGACAATCGTTCGTCAGCTACCATTAGCTCCGGCTCCAAAAGCATCGATGTCTATTCTGTTCGTGGAGATGAGAGTTTTGCGCCAAACACAACACTTACGCTGGTTGCACCAGATCGCATCGAATTTTTGAATAATGGCCGATTAGAGTATGCAGAAGTGGGAGAGGGCGATGGAACAAATATTTTTGCCTCTCCATCAGCAGTGGCTCAAGCCGGAGCTGAAGAGAAAGATGTGTCGCCGCAAACACCAGCAGGTGGCGATTTTGCGGTAAAGCAAGAGGCTGCTGGAAAGTTTGTGATCGACCAAAAAGAAGTAGAGAACGCATTACAGAATTTAGATAAGCTTTATACCGAAATTAGAGCTGTCCCTAATTTTTCTGGCGGTAAAGTTGCGGGAATGAAAATTTTATCGGTAAAAAATGGTTCACTGTTTTCAAAAATTGGCCTCCGTAGAGGCGATGTGCTCCAAAGAATAAATGGATTGGAGCTTGATGTTAAACAAGGTTTTGCTATCTTCAACCAGCTGAAAGATGCGAAAAGTCTTACCGTAGACTTAATTCGACAAGGACAGGCACAAACTATTGATTATGAAATACGCTAAACTTTTATTCCTTTTCTTTTTCTGTTCACTTCTTTCTGTTTCTTCTGTTGTGTTTGCGCAACAAAGTGCAGATCAAGAAAGAGTTACACTTCCCAGCAGCCAAGATGCTGATGCTGCCGATGTTCAGCAGCCAAGTCAAGCAGCTGCAGAAGAACAAAAATCACCTCAAGATGATTTGGTTTACTTAAATGTGCAAGGCCAAGACATCAAAGATGTGATTAAGCAAATTAGTAAGGCCACCAAAAAGAACTTCATCATCGATGACAAAATTCGTGGAAAAGTGACCATTATTTCAGAACAAAAAATGACCAGAGAAGAAGCCTATCAAGCTTTTCTCTCTGCACTTGAGGTGGCGGGATACACAGTAGTGAAGGGGCCTGCAGGGATTTTGAAAGTCATTCAACAAAAAGATGCGAAGTCTTCTCCCATTCCCATTCATGTTGATTCTACTCCGCTCACTGATAGCTATGTGACAAGATTGGTAAACCTCGAAAACATTAGTGCGCTAGAAATTTCCAATGCCATCAAAGGCCTCATTTCAAAATCGGGAAATCTTTTTGCCTATCCGGCCACAAACACGCTCATCATCACCGATTCGGGCACCAACATTGATCGCTTGATGAAAATTATCAAAGAATTAGACCAAGAGGGTCCACAGCAAGTGGTAGAAATTATTCCAGTTGTTAACGCCGATGCAAAGCAAGTGGCATCAACCGTGCTCAATCTTTTTGAGGCTGGAAAAGCGAATAACAGAAGAACGGTAAAAGGTGCAGCCGATAGTGAGGAGCAAGTTTCAAAAATTATTGCCGATGACAGAACCAACTCTATCATTGTGGTTGCCAGTAAACGTTCTATCCAAAATGTTCGCGATATCATTGCGCGTCTCGATACCAAATTGGAAACAGGTGATACAGGCGGTGTGCATGTTCACTACTTGAAGCATGCAAAGGCTAGCGATATTGCTTCCACCTTAAGTTCGGTGACGGCAGGTGCTGGAGCTGCAACTGCTGCAAAGGGGAAGACTACGGGCCAACCAGCGGTTGCACAGTTTGAAGGCGGCATAAAAATTGGCGCTGATGAAACTACCAATGCGCTCATCATTACTTCGTCTGCAAAAGATTACAAAATTCTTGTGGATGAGCTCATTAGCAAACTCGATATTCCCAGAAAACAAGTTTACCTTGAATCAACCATTATGGAACTTGCCGTACGCAAGGCCGATGATTATGGCCTGAAAGGTTTTGGAAGTGGAGGTTTTGGCAATCTTCTTGGCTTTGGCCAAACGTTTGCGGCCACCGCTGGCTTGGGCGGGCTCTTTAGTTCTGGCGGACTTGTGGGTGGAGTTTTGTCGCGAGATAATATTACGGTGAGTGTTCCCACTGAAACGGGTGGTTCTTCAGATGTAACGCTTCCGGCATATTCTGCTTTTCTCAATCTGATTCAAACTTATTCCGATGCCAACATTGTTTCGTCACCAAATTTACTGACGCTTGATAATGAAGAAGCTGAAATTAACATCACCGAGAAAATTTATGCCAAAAAAGTTACCAACACTGCAACTGGTCTTTCTACGCAAGAGCCCACGCCACTTGAATCGGGCTTGATCTTGAAGCTTACTCCGCAAATTAGTGAAGGCGACACAGTGAAAATGAAAATCGATCAAGAGCTTTCAAACTTCACCGGAACTGCCGATCCCGATACTGGTGCCGCGCCTTCGTCAAAACGAAAAGTTTCAACTACTGTTGTGACACAAGATGGTCAAACGGTTGTGCTGGGTGGTTTGATGCAAGACAATGTTACGCACAGCAAAAGTAAAGTTCCATTTTTAGGAGACATTCCTATTCTTGGTCTTTTGTTTAGAACTTCAACTTCATCGAACACCAAAAGTAATTTGCTTATTCTCATCACGCCCTATGTGATTAGAACTCCAAATGATTTTTCAAATGTGATGCGCCGAAAAATTGAAGAGCGAAATCGTTTTGTAAATAACAATTTTAATTCGAAGCAGCGTCAAACAATTCGTGATACCTTAGCGGCGCATCGACAAGACTTGCTCGATTTTGTTGATGGGGGAATCAAAGGGGAGGATGATGAAGAAAAGAAAGCTCCTCCAAAAGTGCAACAGCCAGGTGAGAATATTGGTTCGCCAAATGTGAGCAAAATTTCCTTTTCCTCAACAGGTCCTGTTTCTGAAAGTGCAAGTGCTCCTTCAAGTTATTACGAAATTAACGATGCATCGCCGTCGGCCCTTTCTTCGTCTGTGCCTCCTAGCTCCGGTTCTTCCGAGCCAGTAATTACGGTGCCGTCCCTCGACAAAAAGCGCTATTCCACTACGCCGAATAATGCTGAAGCCAAGTCCGCTCCTGTGCCCTCGGTTAACATTAATCCCGGAAGGCCAAAAGTAGTGCCGCCAAGCGCTCCTGCAGAAGGCAGCACTCCACCGCCAGGAGACCTTGATTTGGCCTATTAGGCAGATAAAAAACCTCACACACCGCCAAAAGCGGGAAAAAGAGACTTTGCAAACGAAAGCAAAGCAGTTACAATGAAAACCTATGGATTCTCGTAGTTTAGGCTCAATTCTTCTTGAAACATCCTCCCTCACCGAGGAGCAACTCGAGCAAGCGCTTGCGGTTCAGCGTGAGCGTGGCATTAGGCTGGGTGAAGCTTTGGTGCAGTTGAAGTTACTCAGAAGCGAAGACATTCTGAAGGCACTTTCCATCCAGTTGGGTTTTCCCTACGAAAACGGAATAGAAGTAGATGGCATTCCTTCCGATCTCATTTCCCAACTTCCCATTAGCTACGCAAAACAAAACGAGGTGCTTCCGCTGCGGCGCGAAGGCAAAACTATTATTGTGGCCATTGCCGATCCCACCAACTTTTACGCGCTGGATGATTTGCGCATTTTACTCAATGCCGATGTGCAGCCAGTGATTGCCAGTTCTTACGAAATTGTAAACGCCATCAATGCAGCCTACAACAAGTCTGACGATGCGGGCGACGAAGCCATTAGTGAGCTAAACGAAGGTGAAGATATCAGCGGAGATTTCAACGAGCCGGTTGATCTTTTGGATGCCGACGACGAGGCTCCAATTATTCGGCTTGTTAACACGCTCATGTTTCGAGCGGTGAAACAAAGGGCGAGTGATATTCACATTGAACCTTTCGAGCGCGAAGTGAAAGTGCGCTTTCGCATTAACGGTGTGCTCTACGATATTCTCTCCATTCCAAAACGCGCGCATAGTGCAATTCTTTCTCGTATCAAAGTCATGAGTCACTTGAACATTGCTGAAAAACGTATTCCGCAAGATGGAAGAATTCGAATTAAAATTGCCGGCAAAGATGTTGATATTCGTGTATCTACCATTCCAACTGCGCATGGCGAAAGTTCGGTAATGCGTTTGCTTGATACCAGTTCGGTGATGCTTGATGTAGACAAGCTTGGCTTTCATCCGAAAAACTTGGAAAAATTTAAGCGACTCATCGATCATAAAAATGGAATTTTACTGGTAACCGGTCCAACGGGATCTGGTAAAACTACAACGCTTTATGCAGCGCTTACAAAACTCAATACCAATGAAGTGAAAATTCTTACCGCGGAAGATCCGGTGGAGTATCAGCTTCATGGTATCAATCAAATGCAAGTGAATCCCAAAATTGACCTCACGTTTTCTTCGTGTCTTCGCGCTTTTTTACGCCAAGATCCAGACATCATCATGGTGGGTGAGATACGTGATAGCGAAACGGCTGAGATTGCAATTCAAGCTTCACTCACTGGTCACTTGGTCCTTTCTACTTTGCACACCAATGATGCTCCGGCTTCAATTAGTCGTCTTGTCGACATGGGTATTGAACCGTTTTTGATTGCGTCTTCTGTGATTGGTATTGTGGCTCAGCGCCTTGTGCGAACGGTTTGCAGAGAATGCGCGCGTTTGTATACGCCAGAAGATATAGAACTAGAGCGGCTTGGCATCGAACGTGAATTTTTGAAGGGAAAACAATTGTACCGCGCAGTAGGTTGCCCCGCGTGTCTTGAAACTGGCTACGCTGGCCGAGCGGGTATTCACGAAGTCTTGTTTATTACCGATAAAGTTCGTCAGCTCATTATTAAAAATGCGGATGCTTCCGAAGTAAAAAGACTTGCCATAACAGAAGGAATGATTTCGCTTCGTGATGACGCAATTAATAAAGTTATTCTTGGCGTTACCACCATCGAAGAAGTCTTGAGGATTACTCAAGAAGAATCACTTGGTTAACGTGTTGATCTTTTTTCACTTTGGAGTGTAAAGAACATGGCCGTTTATTCTTACATTGGTATCAATGCGCAGGGCAAGCAAACTGCGGGCGAGGTGGATGCCGATAATGAACGCGCCGCGCGAATGAAGTTGCGCAAAATGGGTGTGTTTCCCACGAAGCTTGGACTTCAAGGAACTATTTCTCAGTCTGTTTCGATGGGAATGAACATCAACTTTTCCCAATTTTTCCAAAAAGTAAAACTTCAAGATGTTTCTCTCATGACACGTCAGCTTTCTTCTTTGCTGTCGGCTAACATTCAGTTGGTGGAAGCTCTTGAAGCCTTGATTGATCAAATTGAAAATCCAAAACTCAAAAATCTCCTTTCCACCGTAAAGCAAAAAGTAACCGAAGGTGACAAGCTTGCAGATGCACTTCGACCATACAAAAATATTTTTGGCGATATTTACATCAACATGGTTGAAGCAGGTGAGTCCAGTGGTGCCCTTGATGTGGTGATGGACAGGCTTGCAGATTTCACCGAGAGCCAGGCAAAACTAAAAGGCAAAGTAGTAAGCGCCATGATTTATCCAGCCATTATGTCTGTGGTTGCCATTATTTTAATTACAGGTCTTCTCACTTTTGTGGTGCCGAAGGTAACTGAGATGTTAAGTGACACTGGCGCTGCGCTTCCACTTCCCACAAAAATTTTGATGGGAGTGAGTGGTTTTCTTACCAACTATTGGTGGCTCGGAATTATTTTTGTTGTTGCTGGCATTGTTGGAGCGAGAAAATATATTTCCACTCCCAAGGGCAGAATGTGGTTTGACGGGAAAAAGCTGACGATGCCACTTTTTGGAAATGTAAATCGCATGGTAGCGGTTTCACGTTTTTCAAGAACACTTTCTACTTTGCTGGGAAGTGCAGTTCCTCTTTTAACTGCAATTGATATTGTGTCAAAAGTTGTAGACAACGTTGTGCTGAAAGAAACGTTGGAAAAAACGCGCGACATGGTGCGAGAAGGTCAGGGCGTTGCTGACCAATTGAAAAAAAGCCCACATTTTCCTCCGTTGGTTACGCATATGATTGGGATTGGAGAAAAAACAGGCGAACTCGAAAGTATGCTGGAACGCGTTGCCGATACCTATGACGGCCAAGTAGACAACGCCTTATCAGCGCTCACTTCTTTGCTGGAGCCGCTCATGATTTTAGTGATGGCAGGCGTGGTTTCATTCATTGTAATGTCAATTCTTTTGCCAATTCTTAAGTTGAATCAGTTGTAGTTGCTGCTTGTCATCACGAGGAGCATAGCGACGTGGCCTGCCTGCCGGTCAGGCAAGGTGATCTCCTCGTTCAATTGTCAGAGGAGATCCTTCCTGCCCGTCCGGCAGGCGGGCGTTTCCACTCAGGATGACAATAAAGTGTTGGAATTGTCACTTGAGTATTCTGTTGTCTTGTGTAGAATGCGCGAAATTGCATTGTTCACGTTAGAAAGAGGAGGAGAGAAATGAAAAAATATTTCCAAAACGTTCGCGGTATGACGCTCATCGAGATCATGGTGGTTATTACCATTTTGGGTCTTATCGCTACAGTAGTTACGGTCAACGTGCTTGAAAGGCTAGACGAAGCAAAAATTGACACGGCCAAAACGCAGATGAAGGCTTTTGAAGATACGCTTGATCAATTTCGTCGTGATGCTGGCTTCTATCCCGCAACAGAACAAGGTTTGCAGGCGTTGGTAGAAAAACCAAGTGTGGGAAGAGTTCCAAAACGTTATCCTTCAAAAGGCTACATGAAGTCCTTGCCTAAAGATCCATGGAATTGCGACTACGTTTATTACAGCCCCGGCATTCAAGGGCACGATTATGAAATTTATTCTCTTGGGGCAGACTGTGTCGAAGGAGGAGAAGAAGTTGATGCAGATATTTCAAGTTTTGAAACGGATAGTTAATTTTCCGCAATAAAAATGAAGAGGCGAGTTCATAAAGAGTGGGCTCGCCTTTTTTTGTTTTATCGTTTTAGGTTATGTGGACAATTAACGTGCTGTCATCACGAGGAAGCGAAGCTGACGTGGCCTGCCTGCCGGTCAGGCAAGGTGATCTCCTCGTTCAATTGACAGAGGAGATCCTTCGGCTGTGGCCTCAGGATGACAAAAAAACTAAAAAAATATGATGAATTTTTTTTCTTCCACAAAAAAAAAGCTAAAGTCAGCAGCAGGTTTTACTCTTTTTGAGTTGTTGGTAACCCTTGCTGTTGTTGCGTTGGTAGTTGGTTTGGTGGTGAGCCAAACCAATGATCTTTTCGATCGTGATATAAAGCAAGCCTCAAGCAAACTTGCCGCTACCATTCGTTATCTCTACAACAAGTCGGCAACCGAAGGTATTTACTTTCGGCTTATTCTCGATATTGATGAGCGCGCCTATTGGATAGAAGCAACGGGTGATCCTTATTTGCTGGCTAACCCTCAGGCCTTTGCAGCAAGTGGAAAATCAACTGCTTCAAAGTCTTTATTGGATGAAGCAAAATCAAAAAGCCTGCTTCAAGATGAAGAAATTGAACGCATCAAACCAAAAACTCCAAGCTTCGATCAAGTTTCCGAACGGCTTCTTAAGCCAAGCAAGTTGCCAACTTCAGTGTACATCAAAGATGTGTATGTAGAGCACTTGCAAGGTCCAGTTGATTCAGGAAAAGCCAGCATTGCCTTTTTTCCAAATGGATATGTTGAATATGCTGTTATTAATTTTAGAGATGAAGATGACAGTTTGGCCTACTCCCTCAAAACCAATCCCGTCAGCGGTTCGGTGAAGATTGAAGATAGGTACAGAACTTTAGATGATGAAGAGTGATGCTTGTGAGTGGAAATAATTAGGGTTTGGTTTGTCATCCTCTGGCTTGACCAGGGGATCCACAATTCTTTGTCATCACGAGGAGCGTAGCGACGTGGTGATCTCCTTGTTCAATTGTCAGAGGAGATCCTTCGTTCCACTCAGGATGACAATAAAGCGTGGGAATCGCTAATTCCCTCCGCCTTAGGTGGAAGAATGACAAAGCAAAACCAAGAGTAAACTGGAAATATCAGGATGAAACTAAAAAGCACAAATCAACCAGCAGGTTTCACACTTTTGGAAGTGTTGGTGGCCGTTGCCATTATGGGAATGGTGATGGTTTTGGTTACGGGGTCGTCTCGGCAAATGTTGGGTGCAAAAGATCGTGTGGAAAAACGTGATGAATTGTTTCAAGCTGGAAGAGTTGCGCTTCGGAAAATTTCTTCAGATCTCTCGGTGGCTTTTCTCACCAAAGCAAATTCGGCGGAAGGGAGCTCTTCAGACAATCAATGGAAAACATTTTTCATAGCACAAGACAAAGGCGATCAAGATGGCGTTCGCTTTACAAGCTTAAACCATCTGCGTTTGCGGGAAGGCGCTAAAGAATCTGACGAAACTCGTATTGCTTACGAGGTAGGCGTATCATTAGATGAAACCAGACAGCTGAGTGTAATACGAAGGGAAGATCCGTGGCTTGATACCAAAACAGAATTGGAAGGGAAGGGATATCCACTTATCGAAAACATCAAAACGTTCGAACTTGAATATTATGATGATCGAAAAGATGAGTGGACCAAAGACTGGAACACAGAGCAAATTGACTGGAAAGAAAAGCTGCCTTATGCCGTGCGCATCACCATTTCTTTAGCAGATCCAGATAGTGAAGACGATGATGATGTGATTGTCTTGTCCACTATTGTAAAGTTGGCACTTTCAAAAGGAGTAATTACGTTTTGAAGTTTCGAAAACGAAAAAAAAATGAACGTGGCGTTGCGCTGATGCTTGTGCTGTCTGCAATTACGGTTATCACCGTTGCGGGCATTGAGTTTGCGTATAACACCAATGTCAATTACCACTTGGCACGTAATCACTTGGATAGGTTGAAGGCAAGCTATCTGGCGAAGTCAGCGTTTCATTTTGGATTGCTTGAACTCAAGTACGACAGAGTGTTTCGGCAAATAGTAGAGCAGCAAAACTTGGGCAGTTTGCTTGGAGCAAGTGCGCAACTGCCACTCTGCAAACAATTTCCACTTTCCACAGGTTTGCTTCGAGCTGTATTTTTGGGTGGAGGTGGTTTAGGCGAAGGTGCGGATACCGAAGATGCCACTGCATCTGCCGAGGAACCTTCCCTAGAAACAGGCGGAGAAGATTTTCCAAAAGTAACTAGTCTTTCCGATGAACAAAGTGCTGCTGATTTTTTGAGTTTCGAGGGAGACTTCGATATCGATTGTGCTGATGAATCAAATAAGTTGAACCTCAATGTGTTTGCAAAACTCAAAGCATCAGCAGGTTCTTCATCTTCTTTAGGCACTTCTCAAGGTATTAGCGAGTACGATTTGCATAAACAAATTCTTACGAGTTTTTTGCAAAAACCCGAATACGAACTTTTATTTGAAGATAGCGAAATTCCACCCGTTGAAATTGTGCGCAATATTGCTGATTGGACAGATGAAAATAGAGACATCAACGAATACGGCGGCTCAACTGGTGGCGCAGAATCGAGTTTGTACGAGCGCAACAGCAGAAAATACAAAGTGAAAAACACAAGTTTCACAACGATTGATGAAGTGTATCAAGTGGAAGGAGTAAATGAAAAATGGTTCGAACCGCTCAAATCCAATTTTACTATTTACGGCGATGGTAAAATCAACATTTGCAGTGTTGATGAAGGTTTAGTGCAAGGCATTATAAAAACTTTTGTGGAGACGACACCAGGCGTGCCTCCAGTGCGGCTTGCAGACGAAGAGGTGATGACGCGCCTTGTTTCAAGTATCCAAGATGCCTGCAGTGCTGGCAGTGCTGGCGATGCCCTTGTTGCGGAAGTTACGGATGCCTTTTGGGGAGCGTTGTCAGTTGATCAAGAAGTGGCAGGAAATGTTGATGCAGAAAGTGCAAAGGCCAAAGAGTCTTTCAAAAATCTGATTACCGCAACGGGAAGATATTACACCCTCATTTCCACAGGCCAAGTTGCAGATGTTATTGTTCGCGTGAAGGCAGTCGTAGATGTGAAAGAAAGCAGCCCCGACAAATGGCCTCTTCTTTATTGGAAAGTGTATTAAACTTTTCCCTCTTTCACTTTGCTTTCCACACAGTGCACAAAAGAGTTGATTGATGGGGAAAATCAGTGTATTTTCGGGCCATTAGACTTCATCACTTCAAGACACACACTAAAAATAAGCAGCTTTTCAATTATCACGTGAGGGTTTCTCATGCCGCAAATTATACTCGGGATAGACATTGGAAGTTATTCCGTAAAGATTGCAGAAATTGAGCGAAGCTTTAAGTCGTTTGAGTTTGTTGCCTTTTATGAGCGCGTTATTCAATACAATGATTTGCTTTCGCCGGAAGAGTCGCGCGCCATTGCTCTGCAAGGCTTGATGGATGACAATAATATTACGTGCGATTTTTGTTACAGCGCTATTTCCGCACAAAGAGTTTCTTCGCGCTTGGTGACATTTCCCTTTAGCAGCAGCAAAAAAATTGCACAAACACTTCCTTTCGAAATTGAAAGCTATGTTCCTTTCGATGTGAATGATCTCATTATCGATCATTCTGTTTTGTGGTCCACAAAAGAAGCTACACGCGTCATCGCGTGTTACGTGCAGCGTGAAGAATTCAAAAAGCATTTGCATCTTTTGCAGCACGTGGGCTTAGAACCTCGCACTGTAAGTTCAGAAGCGCTCGACTATGTGAGCATCATGAATTTAGGCTTGGTTCCCCCCGAAGGTGCTTACGCCATCATCGACATCGGCCACGAAAAAACAAACATTGCCCTCTGCAGCGGAAAACGGCTTGGGTATGTGCGCGCAGTATCAATAGCCGGAAAGTCAATTACACAGCGCATTGCAGACGCGTTGCAAATTTCATTTGAAGAAGCTGAACGCATTAAAATTGAAATGGGCAGACTTCCCAACGAATTTGAAGATGAAGAATTAGATGACATTACCAGTGCGGTTCAAAAAAGTATTAAGTCAGTTATTGATGAATTGCTTCTTCATATTCGCCAAACACTTTTTACGTTTCGGGATTTAGAATCCATTTCGGTTGAAGGAGTTTATTTATCGGGTGGTTCATCACGTCTTCCAGGTCTTGAGTCATACCTTTCAGGTGAGTTGAAGCAAAATATTACTTACGTCAATTGCAGTGATTTTCATTTTAGCAAACTTGAGCATGCTGAAGTACATCGCCATGTTATTCCGCAAGCACTTGCGTTGGCATTAAAAGGTGTTGCAGCTGGTGCTCCCGACATCAATTTTCGCCAAGGTGAAGATGCGTTCAAAGGTGATGTAGAGGAAATTGGTGGCAGCTTAAAATATTTGGTGGCAGCATGTGTTCTCATTATTTCGTTGGCGCTTACTTATTTTTCCATCAGCTACTATCATTTAAAAGGTGAATCCGAGAGGATGAAACGTGATATGGAAGAGGTGATAAAACAGGCTCTGCCTGACGCTCCGCCTCAAGCGTTTAAAACCCAAAAGGGTGCTCTCTCTCTCCTCACTTCAAAAGAACAGCAGGTGGAAGAAAGAAAAAAAGAAATTGAAAGCCTGCAAGGTGTTTCGCCGCTCGATATTTTCAAAGAGATTTCACAAATTCTTCCAGCTCGTGAAGAACTTACACTTGATGTAGAAAAAATTAGCGTTGCCAAAGACAGAGCCCAGTTTACGGGTGTGACTGACTCGTTTGAATCGGTAGATAAAATTCGTGATTCACTTGGAAAATCTCCAATGTTCAAAAATGTTGAAATTGGAAATAGAAACAAAGGCGCAAAAGGTGAAATAAAATTTAGTATTGCTCTCGATTTTAAAAAGGATGGAGAAGAGAGTTCATGAAGTTAAAAGAATTCAAAATCAATTTTGAGGCTGTTCGATTTGACAACCTCTACGCCAAATATTTGGCCTTAACTTCACGCGAGCAAAGCATTGCGCTTGCAGGAATTGGCGTGGCGCTTTTTTTCATTTTGTTTCTTCCCATTACGCTTGCTTCGGGAAGTTTGAGCAGCCTCACCAAAAGCATTGAAACCAGCAAAAATGATTTGAAGCAGGTTATTCGAAAAATTGATCATTACAATGAAACGAAAGCAAATTTAGATGCAGTTGAACAAAGCCTTTTCGGACGTTTTGATAGTTCCATTGCGACAACCCTCGAATCACTTGCCACTCGCGCTGGTATTGCCGAGCGTATTGATTCACTTAAAGAAAAAAAGAAACCTTCCAGCGATTTGGTAGAAGAGGCCGCTGTGGAGGTGAGGATTCGAAAAGTGAGTTTGAAAGATTTGATTTCTTTTTTATTTGAGATTGAAAATCATCCTACAAAAAATCTTCATCTTGAAAACTTAGAGGTAAAAACGCGATATAAAAAGCAGAATGAACTTGATGCATCATTTACCGTTTCAACATTTAAGTTGAAAGAGAAGGATGAACTGTAAATGAAAATGCTTCGCTTGCTTGGATATGTTTTTTTCTTTCTCATCAGTTTTATTTTTCTCACCTACTGGATGTTTCCCTACGACAGCTTGAAAGAAAGGCTTGTCACTCTTATTGAACAGCAAATGGGAAGCCAGGTTGAAGTATCGCTTGAGTCGCTTAAGCCTTCTTTTATTACGGGTATCAAACTAAAAAAATTGAAAATGTATTTTAATGACGGAAGTAATAAATTTGAAGTGATGAATATTCCACAAGCATCTGCGCGTCTTTCACTTTTATCTACGCTCTTTGCATCTCCACATTTTACTTTTTCTGTTGAACTTGGAGGCGGAGAGATTGATGGCGATGCAACGTTGGCCGGAAGCACCATTGACCTTGACCTTGATTTTGATGCCGTAAATATTTCAGCCATTAAAGTATTGGCATCTCGATATGGTTTGCAGCTTGGGAGCAGTATCGATGGAAATATTTCACTGAAAGTGGATCAGCAAAGATGGATTCGTTCCACAGGTTCGGTGGATTTAGATTTTAGAAGTTTGGAGCTCAAAGAATCCGAATTTAAATTGGATGAAGGCGGCATTCCCTTGCCAGCTGTGGTTTTCGCAAAGGGGAGGGCGTCTGGTTTAAAAGCAAAAATTGTGCGTGGAAGTTTGAATGTTGAAAAGTTTCTTTTCGAAGGTGGTGATCTAGGTCTCGATTTAAAAGGTCGAGTTGGTTTTGGAGATTCTGTCGAAAGTACACGTTTCGATTTGGACGGAATGTTTAATCCCAGCAAAAAACTTTCCGATGCACTTCCATTTTTATTTATCGTGCAAAAACAAAAGCGTCCGGATGGCTCATACCCTTTAAGCATCTCAGGCCGAGGTGCAAGGCCATCAATAAAAATTGGCACATTTTCCGTAGCGCTTTAATTTTTTTCTCATCTCCGAATGCTCCCCGACAAAAGCATTCGAGGACAAGTCTTGTTGGAGAACCAGCAATTTCTGTTGAAGCAATCTGTGTTGAAGCTTTTCATCTTCCAGCAAAATAAATGTTCCACTTTTTAAAAAACAATTCCATTTACCGGATCTTGAACAGAACACATGTTCATATTTCAGAACAGTTCTGAAGACTTCATCCTTCTCTTTTTTTAACGCCTTGAAAACAAGAAGCTTTTAAGCTCACGTTTCACTTAGCTTTCCTGGTATATGACTTGCTCTCTACTGTGCGATTCCAGTGTTTAGAGCAGAAAATCTACCTCTGGAGAAGATCGTCCATCAACATTGTTTTTTTTCGAAAGAAGGGGAAGAGTGAATGAAACGATTCATTGCCTTCATCATGCTGAGTATCGGTTGTGTTTTTGTGTTTTCCTTTATCTTCATTCAAGAAGCATTCGCCTTGGAAGCAAGTAGTCCCGTTAACGCTGAAGCAGACAGTTCTGGCGTGAGCAACTCAAGTTTTGAGCCTGATTATTTTACGGGTGCGGCAACCTATCGTTACAACATTGATCTTCCAAGTGGCAGGCAAGGACTGACGCCAGTATTAACTTTTTTTTATAATAGCCATCGTCGCTCTCGCCCTAGTGAAGTGGGAGTGGGGTGGGAACTTAGCCTGTATTATATCGAACGTTCTACTATCAAAGGTCTACCTGATTATTCTGGCGAAGATTATATCTCATATGAAAATGGCCAAGCGCGACAACTGCTTTCTATGGGAGCAGCTCCTAACAATTGTACAGCTTATCGCTACAAGATCGAAAGCGCGGATCAAAAACGTTTCTTCAAATGTCAAAATTACTGGATCATGTATGACAAGAGCGGAAAGAAGTATCTTTTTGGACAAGGAGAAAACACTAGGCTTGAAAATACAGCTCAAGCGAAGACGTTAAGATGGTACCTCGAAAATGTTGAGGATCCAAATCACAATACTATTGTCTACCATTATTCAGTAGCTTCCATAGATGCTTTTTTTACTCATGGTGAAGAAGATCCTACAGATTCTTACAAAGTTCAAAACATAGTCTTAGATGAGATTGAATATACTGGTCATGGTGATGAACCTGGAACGTACAGAGTTGATTTGCAGTATGGTAATAACGATCATGATAACCCAGACTTCCGAAGCGAATTTGGAAGAACAGTTTCAAAGCATTTAAGTAAAGTACTTGTTTTTGAACGTGCCAACCAAGCAAGACCAATTCACGAATATACTTTTCGATATGAAGAAGACCAGCAAATGCTGAAGCTAGCTGGCATTACGGTCAAGCTCAAAACAATAATATTGTGACGACACTTCCTGAAACTACGTTTGAATATTCAAGTTTAGCGGACGAAAATTATTGGGTTGCAAACGATGACGTTTACCAAGATCCCATTGGGCAAGCGACACAGTATGATAAAGCCCATCGATTTTTTGATATGAATGGTGACGGTCTTGTTGATCGAGTTTTTCAAAACAGAGATACGGGAAATTTTGAAGTCTATGTAAACACGGGCAGTGACTTTAACGCAGAAGCACAACTCTGGCCCGATATCTGTGATGATGGCAACGGTTCTTGTCCAGGTGAAGAGCTGAATGATTTGATCGATTTCAACGGTGATAATCTTCCTGATCGTATCTTGGGTGGAGACATAAATATTATTGGCCAAGGTCTTCATCGTGGGTATTTTGTAAAATATAATAGTGGGACTGAATTTCGTTATGGAGAACTGTGGGATGACCCCATTTGTCAGATAGAAGAATACCAAGCGCATTGCGGTGAGCTTAGTTTTCAGGATATGAATGGTGATGGATTAAGAGACCGTATTCATCACGATCAAAATCAAGATCGCTTTCTTGTTTTTATAAACGAAGGTCGTCGTTTTCATGCAGAAGCAGAAGTGTGGGACGATCAAGCTCCTCAAGGAGGAAGTTTTGAATATTTTATCCTTGATATGAATGGTGATGGTCTTCCTGATCGTGTTGCAAGAGATCGTAATACTCCAAGTTATGACTCTCCTTATCTCCAAGTGTATTACAATACTGGTCATGGTTGGTTTGAAAATTATGAGGAATGGCAATATCCTTTTTTGCTAGGAGATAATCCTCCTAGAATCAATTTAATTGATATCAATAGCGATGGGAAACCCGACCTTCTCACTTCTTCCACGTTACCTGATGCCCGTCATGGGTTTAACGTTTATTATAATCTTGGAACGAACTTCGACAGTGAATCTCATTTTCTTCCCGATCCTCTTAACAATGATCGTTTTGTAAATAAGTTTTCATACGAAAATAATTTTCCGGGCTTTATTGATGTTAATGGGGATGGTTTTTTAGATCGAATTGCTCCTACACGCGATGATCAGTACGAAGTTCACTTTACACAATTTTATACACCAAATTCAAACGAATATCATGAGCCGCCACTTGCTCTCATTGCGATCAATAATGGGCTTGGAGTCGACACTCGTCTTTCATATCGTCCAACAACGTTTATGAAAAATAGACTGCTTCCTTTTCATAACTTCAATCTTGCAAAGATTGTGGTGAAAGAGGGTGAGGAAGAAAAAATTACCAACATTGATTATGCTATGGGGCAATATCAATTTCCTTGGAACAATCCTTTAGCAAGAAAGTTTGATGGGTTTGGTTTTGTTCAAATTCGTGACCATTTGGGAAACGTTGAAAACCGTTGGTATCATCAGGCACACACCGACATTAAAGGTGTTGTTCGCTTTGTGGATGATTATCTTCCTGGATTTGATCATTCGTTTTCAATTCGAACGCGTGATCTTCCTGATGAAGAAGAGGTTGAAGGTTTTTCTCCATGGACCCAAACAAGTCTTTCCGGGAAACTCTATCGTGTTTCTCGTTACATTCGAAAACCGGGGATCATTCATCTTGTGCACAAAGATACCACTACCTACGAGTGGCAATCATCATTTACTCAAGCCAATAATTTCATAAAATTTGTGAGTTTGGTTCGCGAAAAAACAACAGACTACGAAGGTCTTGATCGGGGAAGATCTACAGTTACAACATCTGCTTACAATCCAGAAACTGGAAACATAATAAATACAATTAATCTTGGTGAAGTTGGTGTTGATACTCCGCGGAAAATTGAATTTGTTGATTATCTTGCTTTCACTACTCCCTTTGGGGAAGTGCCAACATCAAACGCAGCTCAAATTAGAAATGTAGAGGGAAATGATCTTGTTCGAAATGTAGTACGTTTACAGTATGACGAGAATTTGAATGTGATGTCACGGCAAGAAACTCTTTCCTACGAGGGTGAACAAGATCAAGAGCTCATCAGTCGTTTTGAATACGATGCCTATGGAAATGTGATTCAAGCCACAAATCCAAAAGGAACTATCAGCACCACTTTTTATGACGAAGAGAACCATCTTTTTCCTCTTCAAACAACTATAGCAGGCGAGTTTACAAGTCACAGCGAGTACGATGTGAGAATAGGAAAAGAGAGAGAAAAAACGACTCCTGATGGACGTGTTGAAACTTTCTCTTATGATGGATTTGGAAGACTTTTGGAACGAACGTTTCAAGGACAATGGAAAGAGCGTTTTGAATATGAAGATAAAGTTGATCGCAGAAATGGCTTGTTTGCAACAGCAGTAAAACATTTTACAAATATCTCAAGTGATCCCGCCGAAAGTTCACGCCTTCCTCGTAGTGTCACATATAAAAATGGTCAGGGTGAGACCATTCAAACGTCTTCACGCTCTGAACGAAGTGATCATAGTTACCGAGCAATTGTAACACGTTATCTTCAGGATAGGCAGCAGTATCAGGTGTTTACGTCGGAGCCTTTCTTTACTCCCGATGAAACTTTGGTAGCCGCGGCTAATCATCCCGAGTTCATCACAGAACGTGACAGTCTTGGCAGAACCTTTCGCAGCACGCCTCCCGTAGGCGATATCACTTCTCCAACTGCAGCAAGCATTACGCGTTATGGCGAT
>PCXC01000014.1:20660-20852 GCA_002796345.1 Deltaproteobacteria bacterium CG11_big_fil_rev_8_21_14_0_20_42_23
GCACTTTTTATGATGCGCGAGGAAATAAAACTCAAGTTTCAGAATTTTTAGAAGGTCAAGAAATTGTAACGCGATATGAATACGATTTCTGGCAAAATTTAATCCTTATTCGTAACGCCGCTGGAAATGAAACTCGTTTCACCTACGACAACTTAGGCCGAAAACGTTCAAGCACAGATCCAGATAGTGGCA
>PCXC01000014.1:20886-21959 GCA_002796345.1 Deltaproteobacteria bacterium CG11_big_fil_rev_8_21_14_0_20_42_23
GTATGATGATGTGAATCGCTTAACACACAACCAATCTTATGCTGCCAACGGAAATGAAGAAGATCATCTTCAGTATTTTTATGATGAAGCAGCACCCGAAGACCGAGCACAATTTTCAGTGAGACAAGGTGAACTGTATCAAGTTACAGATACTTTTGGTGGCATGAAGTTTAGTTATGACGAAAACGGGAACCTCAAGAAACAAGCACGTTTGATGGCGGGTCTTAATGCTACGTATGAAACAGAATTTAAGTATTATGATGATGGCCGATTATCTTTCATTCACTATCCAAAAGGGCAACTTGAACTCGAATATCTTTATGACTCTTCAGGAAAACTAAATCGAGTGCGTGAAGCTCGAAGTTTGGAAAATTATTACATCATAAATCCAGAGCGTGACTATAATGAGCTGGGTCAACTGACCAGAGAAACATATGGAGACAGTACCGAAGATCGCTATCAGTATTACGATCGCAGCCATCGTCTCCGCCAGATTCAAACCGTCAAACCAGGTGATGAAGAAACGGAATACCGAAATCTTGCCTTTGGATATGATGCTGTAAGAAATATAAAAATTATTTCAGATGAACATAATGGCCCAGAGTTAAATACAGGAATTTCAAATATTCAATATGATGACCTTCATCGCTTGCGTTCGTATGAAACGGCTAACGATTGGGAGCAGCGGCAAAGCACACATTTTTCTTACGACACCATTGGCAACATGCTGCGCAATGATGAAAGCTTTGGTGCTACGTATCAATATGAAGATGCACACAAACTCACCAGTGTAGGTGGCGCTCCCATTCAGTACGATGCAAACGGAAACGTAACGCTCGGCAGAGGAAGGGTTTATCAGTACAACGCACGTAATCGCATGAGCCAAGTGACTTTGGAAAATGGATGGTCATCGCAATATGTTTATGATGCCTCTGGGCAACGAGTGTTTAAGCGCGTGAATAAAGGCGATGCGGGAAGTGAAGATACCTACTACGTTGGAAGTTTATTTGAAATTCGCAATAAACTTTTGGTGCACAATGTTTACGCCGGCAACAAGCTCATTGCAGTCCTCG
>PCXC01000015.1 GCA_002796345.1 Deltaproteobacteria bacterium CG11_big_fil_rev_8_21_14_0_20_42_23
CCATTTTTTGAGGTTGATTTTTGTTGAGCCTCCGAAAAAACACACCGCTCAAGGTCCGCTATCTTGAAAAAATGGGTTTTTCAGGGGGAACTATATAACCAGGTTGCTGCATTTCGAGAGAAATGTGGTAGCCATTTTTTTCTAATTCCTTTTTGTCGTCCGCAAATGCTGTGGCAACTCTTTCTATTGTGTCGTGAAAATAATCCAGGTCGTTGCTGTAACGCACAGAATTAGGTTGAAAGTGCAGAGCTGCTCCTCCAGCCAAATGACTATCAACCGATCTATTTTTAGCTAAGAGTTGAGCAAGCTTTTTTTGAAATGGAGTTAATGGCATAGTTTTCTTGCTGCCTCCCAAGCTTTTCGATTGCCATTTTTTCGTAATTGATCTGCAACCCAATCGACGTCTTGAAGGGTGATGTGGTAGTTCTCATCGAAAGACCAAAAACACTCTGTGTAGAAGCGTTGAAATGCTTTCCTCGCCTCTCGAACCTTGACCATATTTTTAGCCGATGTGGAAGTGAGTTTTCGACGACTCTTTTCACCTCCCTTACGGCCAATTTGGGCAAGGTACTTTTTTACTGACTGATTCATCTTGATATCATAAGCCGCTTATGATGAAAATGCAAGAAGATATTAGGGTTTCATTTTATCCCACGCCACTTCTCTATTGAAATGTAATCACCCGACTCAATGTCGAAGATGAAGATATTTCCATTTTCTTTGTTGATAGAGAAACGATTCCAAAGAACTGTATGTGTAGGAAGCGATTCTCCAACGGAGAATTCAGCGGATTTGTCGTCGTGTGATTCCTCTTTGATAAATGGACGAGAGTTTTTTCCCCTCAATTGGATAGTGTATCTTTGTACTTCCTCCAGTGATTGAACTGCCTTGATAGCCTTTTCTTGCGTCATTACCTTTTTCAGACATGATATTCCTGACACGATAACTGTACAGGCAAATATGAGAGTAAAAATATATTTTGATCTATATCGCTTCTTCATGAACTGCTCCTTATAATTTGTTGAAGTTCTTTTTTTCTTCCTAAGCATTCTAAATATGTTGGAAAAAATGATGATACAGAAAGAAGTTCTTCCATTTGATCATTGATGGAAAGAATTTTTTGTTTATATGATTGATCCGTTGCATACCCACCTGCTTGTCCAGTGCGGAGGCCAGAAATAAAAATGTCGACTGCATCTGGGGGAGATGAGAAAAGAGCTTTATGGGAATTGGGCCATTTTTCTTTTAGAATTTGTAAATAGTCCGTTATGGAATCGGCTACTGTAGGGTAACTGCGGAATGAATCTGTAATCTTTATCCAACTTCCATCTTTGAGTTGTTCATGTGTTGTAAAATCAACTGACTCGCCCTTATACTTCCCTTTAATGTTGAAGATGTTGTTTCCGAATATTCTCTTCCCCCATGAGGTTTCTAGGGCTATTTGAGATACCACTATGTAAGCTGTTTTTTCGTTTACCCCAATACTCTTGAGAACGTTGAAAACTTGTTTTCCTAGTTCTTCGATAAACTTGCTTTTTATTTGGGAGTAAAAACGGCGATTATGACAAAGCCATGTCTTTTCATCTCTCATATACCTATTACGGCTTTCTCTGGCTTCTTCAAGCTGTGCTTTTGCCAACTCAAAAGATTCCTTATCACTCAAATCTAGATATTTTTTATTGTCGCATTGCCAGTTCATAACCCTCAGAACTTGCTTTGCTTTTTTGATGTTCCCACTATTTAGATGGTTTATGCAGCTGTGCTCCCATATTTCCAGAATGTCATGTGTTGTGACTTTAAACTGCGAGCTGAATATGGCCGTGCTGGAAAAGATTATGGGGAGAAAGAGAATGAAAAATATCAGGAGGTATTTGGTAAGTTTCATAATGATCTACAATATTCGCTAATTTGGGGTCCTTATGATGTCAATTGGAAATGGCTCATTGGGATTTTAAGACTGTTCAGGAAAGCCTTTTGAGTGCTTTAGAGAATATATAGCTTATCAAACAGCCCGCAGTTTAAACTTCCTCCACCAATCTAGTCACATTTTAAACGACGAAGGAATCTCGTGAACGAGGTTTGGAGTTTTGGCTTTGGAGAAAGAGCAAGAATCGGGTGGATACGAAAGATGAATTCTTGTAGGTCTCACTTCATGAAAAGGGAAGACACTTTATTTCTAGAAGATTCACGCGACTATCAACGGATGGAGAAAGTTTTACTCTATCTCGCAGCTCATCGCGAATATCAACCAAGCTTAGAGGAACTTGCGCAGGTAGTTGCTTTGAGCCCATTCCATTTTCAACGCCTTTTTAAACGCTGGGTTGGTCTCAGTCCCAAACAATTTATGGATCTGTTAACAATCCAAAATGCAAAAAGTTTGTTGAAGGAATCTAAATCATTGTTGGACGTCAGCCTTGATCTTGGTTTGTCAGGACCAAGTCGCTTACATGATCTTTTTTTAAAACTTGAAGCAATGACACCAGGTGAATTTAAGTTACAAGGTAAAAACTTGGAGATTGTTTATGGTTTTCATCCCACTCGCTTTGGAATGTGTTTTGTTGCACTTACCGAGCGAGGGATTTGTGCTCTTTCTTTTGTTGAGGAAAATGCACGCGAAGTGCAAATTGAAGCTCTAAAAGATTCTTGGCCTCATGCAAAATTGAAACATGATCAAAGCAAAACGAGAAAATATCTCCAAAAGATATTGCTATCAAAAAAAGATCTTCAAAAGAATGCTGTATCACTCTTGTTGAAAGGTACTCCTTTTCAAATTAAAGTGTGGCAGGCTCTTATCCAGATTCCCAAAGGAGCTCTTGTTTCTTACGAAGATATCGCAAACTTTTTGCATAAGCCCAAAGCGGTGCGAGCAGTAGCAAGTGCGATTGTACACAATCCAATTGCTTATCTCATTCCATGTCATCGTGTAATTCAAAAGGTTGGGAATTTCGGAGAATATCGTTGGGGTGCTTCTCGCAAGAAAGCAATTTTGGGTTGGGAAATAAATCAAAAAGGAGAAAATGTATCATGAAAGTAACACATGTGCATGTAAAGGTTTCAAATCTTGATTCTGCAGTTCAATGGTTTAAGAGCATGTTGGGTCTTCATCCAAGCCAAGTTTTTGACGACTGTTGTGTTTATACATTCGGCAATATGAAGTTGGCTCTCGATAAAGCAACAACTGACTCAGAAGCAATAATTGCTCTAGAAAGCAAAGATTGTGATTATGATTATGAAAGCTTGGTTAAAAATGGGGCTAAAGGAATTCAAGAACCAAAAAATTTTTCTACTGGATCACGAGCAGCCATTCTTCAAGGTCCTGGAAAGCTCAAAATAGAAATAGATCAAATACTTTCTTAAGATGGAGATTGCTAGCTCAGACAGCCATTTCCTGAAGCACAGTTCGAAATACCTTCTTCAGGAAAACAGAAACATTAAGTCCTAGTGAAAGCTGGGGCCTTTTTCTTTTTCAAGTTCTTCTCTCCATTGAGCACTTGATAAAGTATGATCTTTCGCTTACTTGGGAAGACTATGAACACATCATCCATAACCATTACACCAACAAAGCAAGACGAGCTAGAGCACTTGGCTCAACTTTATGTAGAGCTGTATGATGCTCTTGATATTGGAGAAAAGTGGAATGTTGAAAAGGCTGTTCAGCTTTTTGAACATTACTTCCAGGCATATCCAGAATTGGCATTTACAGCCAGGTGCGACGGAAAAATTGTGGGCGCTTTTCTCACTGCGGTAAAGCCGTGGTGGGATGGTTATCATCTTTACGATGGAGAAATTTTTGTTCATCACGATTATCAAAAGTACGGAGCTGGGCGTTTGTTGCTAAAATCCGTCTTTGAAGCAGCCAAAGAAAAATATGATGCTGTTTGTTGGGACTTTTTCACTTTCACCGGCGAGTTATCACCAGTGAAATGGTATCAAAAAATAGGTATCGACGTTCCAAAAGGTTTTGTGATGATGACGGGAAGCCTTGATGATGCGCTGAAGAAACTTTAGGCATCAATTTCCTAAACCGTAGTTTGACATTTTTCACTGAGCCATCAAATCAAAAGGCTTGTCTGTGTGTTTTTTTCTCCTCTAATTTTTTGAGTTTCTTTCGGACTTTTTGCTTTCTTGAAGCAAGCTTGAGAGTTGAGTCTGAAGTCAACCTGTGAGCTCGTCAATGGCTACTGTAGCTGGAGGCCTGCCAAAGTTGCGCATTGAAATAAGTCGTTTGTAGTCCGCTATCCCTGTGTTTAACACTCTTTCTAAATCGAACAGTTCCATTACACCTAGCTCAAAGCTTCCCACAGGTTGTAGACCGGGAGGAATATATGCGTATGGATAATATGGATGGTTTTCTTGATCATATGCTCTCGGTGCAGCTTCCACAACCACTCTTGTTCGCATTCCTTCACATGAAGTAGGTTTTCCTGCTAAAGCAAGAAGGTTGCGATAAGGAAGATAGAGCCTTAAAATGCGAGCGATACGTTCGTTTTGTAAGCCGGGTTGTTGATCAAAAGGAAGAGAAAAAACTTCTGGTTGCCAATTGATCCCACAATTTGGATATGAGGTGTTGCGATGAAAAATGTAATCAGCGTTTATATTTCCCACATTCATGCTACGAAAAGCTTTTCTTAGCTCTTTAATGTTGTTGATGTCAGCAGCTGCAAATTTGGGATGTAAGAAGGGATGTTTTCTCCGAGCAAAATCACTTTCGAATATTTTTTCTGCATTTCTAACTGTTGCTTCATTATCAATTCCAAGAATATTTATTTCCCAATTACGAATATCTTTTTTTCCGATTGCCTTTATGATTGCCTGAACAACATCCCTTGTCTCAAAACAATTCCATCCAAGTCCCGCTTGAAGTACAGTGATCTTTAGAGGTTCATTTCTAGCACGTTTACTTGCAACAACTTCACGTATATCAGCCTCGATAAGTTCCCACTGTTCAAGATAGTTTTCTCTTTCAAAAGAGAGTTCGCCCGATCTTGGAATTTGCGCAATAAGAGTTTCAAGATTTCCCCGAAGTGAAAACTCACCCAACTCTGCTACCCATAATATTTCAAGTGGGTCTAAGTTTTCAAAAAAAGACGCATTCAATATTGTAGATGGTGATTGTTGAAATGGCTGTGTTGGTTCGAAGGAGAGAGTTGCAAGTGATGAACGTAACCAGTGTTCGGATAAACCTATTAAGTTTCTTTCATCCTGTGTTGCTGAAAGATCATAATACCTTTTTATTGTCATATATAAAGGATTCAAGCCAGAAAGAGAGCTCTCTGCACTTTTTGCGAATGAAAGAGCTTTCTCTCTTTCATTTGCTGCTACAGCCGAAACGATTGCCTTTCCAAAGAAACCAGCCGCTGGCATTCTATGATTGCGTTGTAAAAGTGTCCTAAAAACTGCGTAGTATTTATCAGCAGCTTGCGGAAAAGATTCCGTTGCTTGGTGCCTCAGAGCACTTAAATAGTCCGTATACGCTGATGAACAGTCACTCGGAAGCAAATAGATGGTTGAACCAAGGCCAGTAAGTTTTAGGGCTGAAGCTTGGGCAGCAAAAGTTTGTGGTGTTAATGTATTTATCATTTACGCCGAAGTTATCGGCTACTTTCTTATAAGGTTGTGTAGAATTTAATTTATCCGAGTCCAGCAGTTAAAACTCGGCCCCTTGGGGCCGAAAAACCGTTAGCAGATTTCCCTGGATTAAATTCGGAATTTGCTCCTGAGCTCTTGATGAGAAGCTCGAAATTCTTCCATTAAGCTTCTGTCTATATTAGGGAATCATACTTCAAACGGGGCCGTTTTTGAACGCTTCAAACAAAGCAAGAGAGAACTTCGCTTGCGCTTGCGATAAGAATTTCTTTGTCTTCTACAAAAGTACTTTTCCAAATATTTTCTTTTGATACGATTTGTATTCCTCTTTTGCAGGCAAGTTGAGGAAAAAGTTTTTTCCAGGTAGGGGCTGGAGTTGTGGATTGAGACTTTACCTCAAGAGGAAGCCAAGGTTTATTGTCTTTGGTGATAAGAAAATCGATTTCTTGTTTTTCTTTATTTCGCAGATAACAAAGATCAAACTTTCCTTCGCCTGTGTCAGTCCAAAAATGGCACGCCTTTAAGAGATGAGATGCAATAAGATTTTCAAATCGACTTCCCTTGTCTTCAATTTCACTATGGTCCCACAAATAGAGTTTAGGTTCTTTTTTTAAAGAGCGTTTTATTGATTTGCTATAAGGCTTAATGCGAAAGCAGTAGTAGAGATTATCAAGTGCTTGAAGCCAGCGTTTAATCGTATCATAGCTGACTTCTAAATCTTCTTTGAGTCCATTTATACTCAAGAGCGAGCCAATGCGTTCTGGAAGGAGGCTTGCGAGCATTTCAATTTGGCTGAGTTCTGGAATACGGCTCAAATCTCTTAAGTCTTCACGAATAACTCGCTCAATGCGATCTTGTCGCCAAAGTTTTGCCTTTCTTTTATCCTGAGCAAGATACGGATCTGGGAATGCACCATATTCAAACAGATGTTGAAGAATTTCCTTGTTTGTTTTTTGAGAAGATGGCTTCTCATCAAAAAGAAGAGAGAGTGTTTCATCTGGGGTTGGTGTTTTTTTATGTGTAAGTTCAGCTAAACTAAAAGGGTGAAGCCGAAAGTGATAATAGCGACCTAAAAGACTGTCTCCACCTTTTTTATATACGTTGAGTCTGGCGCTTCCTGTAACAAGAAGATCAACTGGATATTCAAGGGTATCGTAAATACCCTTTAGTGATCGCTTCCATGATTTTGCTTTGTGAATTTCATCAAGAATAACGAGAGGCACATTTTTGGTTTGAGCAGGAACGATTTGTTTTGGATCTTTTGTCCAAATGCGACGAAAGCTAATATCGTCCCAGTTGTGATAACTTCCCAATTTTCGTTTTTTGAGAAGAATTTTACTTAAGGTTGTTTTACCAGATTGCCTTGGCCCGGAAAGAAAGACCATTTTATGGTCAGAAAAGGCAATGCTTTCAATATGTTCAGAGTAGTAGCGGGATTTCATATGACCATATTGCTATAATAAGTGAAAAAAGTCAATATTTTTGACTAAATTCATATGTTGTCTTAGAATGGGCGGGATGAGATTTTCCATACTTCTAAAAACGGTTTTTTGGTGTGCATCACGTCATTTTATGAAAATCTTCATTCTTCAGCTTCACAAAGCTCAAGTTCTTGAAGCGTTGTCCAATTGTGAATAGCCGTTCCTTTTTGATAATGATCGAAAAGGGTGTTGATATCATCAACAAGGTGTTCAAGGCATTCGCCAGCGTAAGTGATGTCTTCACTTTCTGCGGAACTTGTTTCAACTGCAAAGAACCAATCTCTGTTTTGTTCAACAAGATATTCTAAGGCTGCTTGAGAAAAATTTTCTATTTCTTGAGCGGTATCGCGATAGCTCATCAGTACTGGGAAAATATTTTCTTCCACGATAAGTTTTCCAATGGATATTCCTTCTACCATCACTTTTGCAGAATCTTTGAAATACCAAGAGGGTATGTCCCAATAAACAGCTTGTTCAGCTGAAGCCTCTTTTACTTGCTGTGCCAATGCTAAGAAGTTTTGCAAAAGTTCTTCGTTGTCTTCTTCGTTCCAACTTGGATGCAGATGTGCTTCTACATCAAAGTGCAGTCCATCAAAATCAAACTCAAGCGTTGGCACCACAAATTTCGCTATCGCATTTTCTGGATTGTCTATCCATTCTGTTGCCGAACCAAGCGCATGCACTTGTATTCCGCGTGCATGAGCAGCTTCTAAAAAGCTTGCAATATTTTCTTGATAAAAAGAATCGTCAGAAATTTTTTCAGTGTTGATATTGAGAAAAAGCGAAATGTTTTCAGCTTTGGAATAAAACGAAAGTTCATCAAAAAATGTTTCACGTTTTTCTGCTTGGATTATTTCTTCAACATTTTTCCAAACCCAAATTCCAGTTGGAGCATCTACTAGTAAAGAATTTTGAGAAGGAGGAGGTGTTGGAGTAACTTGTGGGTCAGGTTCAGTTTCGTTTGCTTGGGGTTCATTAGTTTCGCTTTCAGTTTGTGTGTCATCTGAAATGGCAACCGGATTTTGACTTTGGTCTTGGGAAACTGGCGAAAAATCATTGCCGCAGGAGCAAATAAAAAGTGAAATGAAAAAAAGAAGAAGGGCGCATTGTTTTAACATATACTCTCCATTCCCAGTGTTTATCAACACTAACGCCGAGCCTAGTCAAAGTGGAAGAGAGATGTACAGTAATTTTTTATTTTTTAGAAAATGAGTTTTAATCGTTCGTTGTAACGTTTTGTTTTTGGTGAAAAAAAATTAACTTGTATGCATGTCGTTATAGTCTGCAATTACCTGCAGAAAAATGTTGGCGTAGGCTTCTTGCTTTTGTTTTCCCACTCCATAAATGTTTGCAAACTCTTCCACATTGGTAGGTTGTGTTTTCGCCATGTCGCGCAAGGTTTTGTCGCCGAAGATAATAAAAGCAGGAACATGTTTTTCTTTGGCAAGCTCTGATCTTTTTTGACGCAAGACTTCGAAAAGATTTTGATCGATATCTTTCCACTCTTCTTCTTTTGCTTTTTTCCGTTCTTTCTTTTTCCCCGCCAGATGAGGCTTTGCCAAGGTTGGTGTAGTTACTCCTTTCAAAATTTCCCAGCCAGATGGAGTAACGGAAAGGGTTGCATGCTCAGCTGCACGTTTTAAAAAATTTTGTCCAATCAGTTGTTCGATGAGCGAACGAATGAAGGTGATAGGCTTATCTTGCAGTAAACCGAAAGTTGAAAGTTCATCATGTTTCCATTGTTGAATTTTGTCCGTCACTTTTCCCGCAAGAACTTTTGCAATATGATCAGCGCCAAAACGTTCATTGACGCGGATTACACACGAGAGGATTTTTTGCGAAAGAACTAAAGCGTCTTCCAAAGCTTCAATTTCACCTAGACAATAATCGCAAGCCTTGCACGAAGCGTGTTCATAATCTTGGCCAAAGTATTGTACCAAAGCTTTGTGCCGGCATCTTGCTTCGGTGCTAAAGCGATAGAGGTGCTTTAATTTTTCCAGCATTATTTCTTCGTTGGAGGTGCCTGCTAAAAGAAAATTCCAAGTTTGGTAATCTTTTCCACTGAAGAAAAGATAACAGTTGGCAGGAAGTCCATCTCTGCCAGCGCGTCCCGTCTCTTGCTGATAATGTTCTATGCTTTTTGGAAGCGCTGCATGTATAACAAAGCGAATGTTTGAGCGATCGATGCCCATGCCAAAGGCAATGGTAGCAACGATAAGTTCCACTTCTTCGCTAGCAAAAAGTTCTTGATGCTTTTGGCGAACGTCATTTGAAAGTCCAGCATGATACGGAATATTTTTATATCCCAGTTTATTCAGTTGAGCAGAAAGTTCATCCACATCTTTCCGTCGCAGACAATAAATAATTCCAGGTTCTTTATCGTGCAGATCCAAGGTTTTAATAATCTGCTCTATGCCCGCGCGAGGCTTGATGCGATAGTGCAAATTGGGACGATCGATAGAAGCAATATTGATGAGTGGTTTTTCCAGGTGAAGCAAGTGCACAATTTCGTCTTGCACTTCTTTGGTGGCCGTTGCAGTGAAGGCGTGAATCTTGGCGTCGGGAAAATGTTTCTTGATCATGCCTAGCTCGCGATAGTCTTCGCGAAAATCATGACCCCAATGGCTGATGCAATGAGCTTCATCAATCACAAAAAATGAAATGGGAACGGACTGAAGCAGTTCGATGGTTTGAGACATCTTTAAACGTTCTGGTGCAAGGTAGAGAAATTTGAGTTTTCGTTGGCATACACTTTCAACAATTGCATCTTGTTCGTCAGCGCTAATGCTTGAATTCAAAGCGCTTGCCGCGATACCAAGTTCCTTCAAAGCATCAACTTGATCTTTCATCAGAGAAATAAGAGGTGAAATCACAACAGCTAATCCTTCCATTTTTAACGCAGGAACTTGGAAGCAAATTGATTTTCCACCGCCAGTAGGAAGAATGGTGAGGGTATCGTGCTGAGAAAGAATGGCATCAATTGTTGTCTTCTGAAAGGGACGAAAGGAAGTATATCCCCAATAATGCTGTAAAAGTTTTTCCATGTTGGGCTTTCAAAAACTATAATAACGATCTTTGTAGTGCTATTTCAGGCTTTGCGAAGGCTAGCTTTTCTTTCCAAGAGTTTCAAGGAAAACGATCATTGTTTTTCAAAACATTCCCGTTTTTGTGTTCAAAAATTCGGTAAATTGTATGAATAGAGTGTGGAAATATTTCGCTTATGATATAAACGAGTGTCCAAATATGCATTGATCCGAGGGGTACTTATGTCAAAAAATGAACGCTACTTGTTTCAAGATGGCTATTATCATGTTGAGTTGAAGATCAATCAACTTCAGCAATTGTTTAGCTCACACGATCCTGCGCCATTTCGTGAGCGTGATCTAGATGATGATGCGGTTGAGTACATTATGGAATCTCTGAAAGAAATTAAATTTCTTGATCCCGTAAAGTTGGTGATTCATTTGCCCGAAGAAGAAATAAAAGAATCAGCCCAAAAGGAAACAGCGGCTGCCATTCATAATTATTTTTCCTATGAAGAAGTGCTCACGCAGAAAAAAATGAAAGCGCTTTTTAAGCAAGGTCAATTCTTTTTACTTATTGGTTTTTTATTCCTTCTTGGATGCATGTACTCTTCTTACTTTATTCTTAAAGCAGCAGATTCAGTTTTTCTGCATATCTTAGGAGAAGGGTTAAATATTATCGGTTGGGTTGCCATGTGGAAGCCAATCGAAATTCTGCTCTATGATTGGCGACCTCTGAGTAGAGCGAGAAAATATTATCAGAAACTGATGATGATGGAAGTGGAGCTCGTGCCTTTCAAAAAATTTACCTCTTAGCGCGTGTAGGGAAGAGCTTTTTCTTTGTGTTGAGGAAATTGTCTGAGCAATTCACTACGAGAAAGCACTTCAAAGTCTGCAAACTCGAAACCAGGAGCTACTGTAGTTCCAAGCAACGCCCACTTTCCGCCAGCATTCAACCTGGTACCTTGCCACACATTTCCGGGAGCTAACACTTGCACTGATTGGCCATTTTCTAAATGGTGCCCAAGTGTTATTTCTTTCAATGTCCCCGCATCATCAATCTGGATCATGTTTACCGGGTCGCCTAAATAAAAGTGAAAGATTTCATCTTGAGGAAGTCGATGCAAGGCAGAAAATTCTGAAGGCGTGAGCAAATAATAAATACACGTTGAATAAGTTCGCGCTCCATTATGCTGTGGAAGCACGTTTACGGGAATGCTACTTTTTGCGCGGTAGGTTTCACGGTAGAATCCTCCTTCTTCAGGAAGAGGTTCAAGATTGAGAAAGGAAATAACTTCTTCTGCATTCATAAAAAGCTCCAAAGGGGATGCGCGTTTAAAGACAAGCTTTTAAGAGAAAGCAAGTTAAAAAAATCTCTGTTCCTTCTGTTTCACCTTGAACTTTTAGTGCTTCCAGATAGAAACGGAGGTATGGTAAAAATAATTTTCTCTCCACCTTTTCTCTTTTTGCTTTGTCTTCTTTTTTTTGGAGTTCATTTTGTCTTCAATCGTAAAAGTTCTTCGTTTTTCATTTTTATTTTGAGCATTCTTTTTGGGAGTCTTATTTTTTTCAGTTTTCCGTTTGCTCCTTCTTGTTTATACCAAGGTTTACGTCTTGCGGATGTGGAAACAAATCGCTGCCCAGCAGATGCTGTGGTGGTGCTTTCTTCCGGATATTATCCTGCAGGTGAAAAATTTGAAAAAAGTGTTTTGGATGGAGAATCAATGCTGCGTGTTTCAAAAGGCGTTGAAGTCTTTCAGCGTTGTCGCCCGCAGTTTTTGGTTTTAAGTGGCGCGTCTTTGTCTGATGAACATCCTTTGAATTTGCAAGGTAAGTTGATGCGTGATTTTGCACTTCGTTTAGGAGTGCCGGCCGAACATATACTTTTGGAATCGCAATCTCGCAATACTATGCAGCACGTGAAGTATTTGAAACAGCTCAATAAAGAAAATCAATTTGACGACATTGCAATTGTAACAGCACCGTGGCATTTGAAACGATCTATGATTGAGTTCCAGCTTGCTTTTCCGCGCGCCTTTCCCATTACTGCTTTTCCTTTTTCTGAACATTCCAACATTTCTCTTCGAAGTTTTTTACCACAAGCCAATGCGCTGGCAAGTTCAACGCAATTGTTACATGAATATATAGGTATGGCGTATTATAAAATGTTTCATATCATCAAAAACGATATCTAAAATCTTTTAGATAATGAAAGGAGAACAAAAATGAATAAAAGTATAGGCATTATGTTTCTTGCGGTATTTTTTGCATTTCAAGTTTCTGCAAAGGCAGATCCCAAGCCAGGAACCATTGTTTTTTGCCAAGCGGCAAATGAAGACACTTGCTATTATCCCATGGGAAAATTTGAGAGCAAGCAAAGCGTCTATGGAAATTCTTTTGTCAGCAGATCTGGCCAAAATATTTTTTTCCGTGCCTATTCAAATGCTGGAGCTTTCGGAACAAAAGAACTTCGCTTCAACTTGTATCGTGACGGCAAACACGTGCAGGGTCGCATCGAGGGAGGCTATGATCCTTCTTGGACCGCCACATTTGGAAACTTAAATGGTCTAGTGCATTACAAAGGAAAAGCCTACTTGCCAGGAAAGTATAGAGTAGAAGTGGCAAAAAAAGTAAGCAGTAACAAGCAAGTGGTGATTGCCGAAGGCTCTTTTACGATTCGGTAATGTAAGGTGGAAAAAATAAAAAAAAGCCCTGAAAAAAATCAGGGCTTTTTTTGTTGTCATTGCGAACTTGTTTTAGTGAAGCAATCTCAGTTTTTTAGAATCCTAATTTCTTTTTTACTCCTCCAAGTGGGTTAGCTTTTTTTACATCATCTGCACTTGGAGTTGTTGAGCTTGGAGCTGAAACAGCTTTTGCAGCTGCGGCTGCTGCAGAACTCAGTTTGAAGTTAACCGTGGCGGCTCTTGCTCGTCGTCCGCTTTTTCCTTTTTCTGGAGCAAGCACTTCACAGAAAGCGTGATCGCCGTGACCTCTGTCGCCAGCTTCTTCAGCTCCAATGCAGATTGCGGTACCATATGAAGAAGCTAAATCTTTTTCAAAAACTCCGTGCCATTCATCGCCTTTGAGGAGCTTGTGGTTTTTGAAGTAATGAAGCCCGCTCATTCCTCCTAAAACCTCATTTGGATCTTTCTGAAGAACACACTGAACATGAAAAGCATCGCCAGCATAAGCTTGATCGATGGGCATTGATTTGCTGGTAAGGACGATGAAGCAAGTTTCTCCGTTTTCAAAACCATCAGTTTTAGTGACTGCTCCAGCGTTTACTTCACCGTAATAACATCCTTTTTTTGGTTTTATTTTTTTGAGGTCTTTTAAAGCAAAGTGGTCAGATTTCTTTTTTGCTCCTTCAGTGCTGTAGACTTGAGTTGCTGTATAGACAGCTGTGATTTTTGATTGGTTCGAACAATCGTAAGGTCCAATCTCATCTACTGCTTGAGCATTCATTGCCACAAGACATAGCAGTGAAAATAATGAAAACACTTTTAATTTCATATTCTTCTCCTTTAGGGTTAAAGTTTTTTGCAAACTATAACCCTGAAGATAAAAATGCAAAGGAGAAAGGAACGATGAGAAGAAAAAAATGGAAGAACATCATTTGTTAAATTCTTCGTAAGCGCGAATAGCATCCGCAGCATACATCAATGACGGTCCACCACCCATATACACTGCCATGCCGAGAGCTTCCATCACTTCTTCTGGAGTTGCGCCTAACTTTGCGCAGGCTTTTGCATGAAAGCCAATGCAGCCATCGCAGTGAGCAGCCACTCCAAGGGAGAGGGCGATGAGTTCTTTTGTTTTGGCAGAAAGAGCACCATCTTTTTTTGCAGCTTTTCCCATGGCATTAAAGCCAGTCATCACATCCGGAAGTGTTTGCTGAAATTTTTTCAGCATTTCAGAAATATCATTTGTGATTTCAGAATAATTTTTTGACATAAGTCCTCCTTAAGAACGGTTGAACGGAAGTTTTTGTAAAAGTTTTGCAAGGCCACACCAGCCTGTAAGGCCTGCGAAGATAAGTCCAGATCCAATAAAGGCTGTTAAAAAAAGAAACCAAGCAGAAATGAAAACGGCCAACAGCAAACCGAGTAAGACAAAGCTTCCAGCAGCAATTTGAACTTGTTGCATAAGGGGAAGTGGAAGTGCCTTATTTATGCGTGTTTCCAAGCCGCACATTTTCCATTGCCCAAGTCCTCCCTCTAAGCAGTAAACCTGTTCGAAGCCAATATTTTGGATGATATCCTGAGCTTGTTTTGTTCTGTTTCCACGAGCGCAAAGAAAAAATGCGGTTTTATTTTTCTCGCGCGAAAAATCATACTGTGCAAGTTGAGAAAGAGGAATGTTTTTACTGCCAGGAATATGTTCACGATTGTACTCATCAGCTTCTCTGATATCGATGAGAAGAGTTTTTTCTTCGTGAGGATTTATGGTTGAAACTTCGTTATTATTTAAAAACTTCATTTTATTTCTCCTAACAATACACTTTATGCAAAGCAGAAATGATTTCCTTCACTTCTTTACGACTTATTCGGTAATAAACCTTTTGGGCAACTTTTCGTGTTGATACTATTTTTTCTTTTCTCAGAGCTGCCAAATGTTGTGAAAATGCTGATTGGCTAAGATGAGAGAGTTGAAGCAGGTCGCCAACTGTCATTTCTTTTGAAAGCAAGTGACATAGCGTCATCAAGCGCTCTGGATGAGACATGATCTTAAGAAGCCGCGAAGCTCTCTTAGACTGTGACTTCATTTTTTTAAGTTGTTTTTCTTCCATAAGCAAGATCTAAATTAGATTTATCTAATATTAAAGTCAAGAAAAAAATGAAAGTGATGTGATGTTCGCTGTTTTGCCGTTTATGGATTGGTCACTCTGTGTCGGGGATGACAATGCAAAGTCAAGCCAGGGAATGACAGAGAAGTGTGACTCGAAAAAAAACTTAATCCTGAAGGAAAATTTCTTCTAAGTCTTCTGGAATATGTACTTTCCAGTGAAGTTCTTGTTCAATTTTTTCTTTCAATCCTTTTCGTGATTCATCTTCGCCGTGGTTGAGAAAAACTTTTTTTGGAGCTTTGGGAAATCTGCGAAGCCAAGCCATGATTTCATCTTGATCTGCATGTGCAGAAAGGCTTTCGATGGAAGCAATTTCTGCATGCACAGGAATTTGCTCACCGTGAATTTTTATATGCTTGGCACCGTGAAGTAATGCTTCACCGCGCGTGCCTGGAGCTTGAAATCCAATGAAGAGAAGAGTGTTCTTCTGTTCGGGAGCTAAAAATTTGAGGTGATGTACAACTCTTCCTCCCGTTGCCATTCCGCTTGCAGATATAATGATGGAGGGCTTTTCCGGAGTATTGATTTTTTTTGAATCTTCTTGCGTGCTGATGAAATTTACCTCACGCACCATCTTTACACATTCGTCTTGTGTGAGTGCTTGTGCATCGTGGAAGTCGCAAAAAAGTTTTGTTGCCTTCGTTGCCATGGGGCTATCAAGGTAAACAGGAACATTTTTTGCGAGTTTTCCAGAAGTTTTTAACTGATGAATGTAATATAACATTTGCTGGCTTCGTCCCACAGCGAAAGATGGAATGAGAACTGAGCCGCCACGATGTAAAGTTCGCTCAATAATTTTTTGAAGAGCTGAAAGCACATCTTCTTCCGGGTGCGTTCTGTTTCCATAAGTAGATTCGAGAATGAGATAATCAGTTTCGGGAGGAGTATATGGTGGATGCATCACCGGGCAATTCATTCGCCCAAGATCACCCGAAAAAAGAACGCGCGTTCCGGAAATGTTCAGCTGAATAAAACTTGCACCTAAAATATGACCAGCCTCAAACCAAGTGGCAGTAAGCTTTTCCTCTATGTGAAGAGGTTTATTCCATTCAACTGTTTTGAATAAATTAAGTGCTGCTTCTGCATCATCATGTGTAAATAAAGGAAGCGCTGGGCTGTGTTTTGAAAAGCCGTGCTTATTTGCAAACTTTGCATCTTCTTCTTGAAGGTAAGCAGCATCCGGCAAGAGCACTCCACACAAAGCTTTGGTGGCGGTTGTTGTGAAAACATTTCCCTTAAATCCATTTTTCACCAGTACTGGAAGATAGCCTGAGTGATCGATGTGGGCATGCGTAAGCAAGACCGCGCCGAGTGTTGATTCATCAAGCGGCAATTTTCTCCAGTTGAGGAGTCGTCTTTTTTTCAAGCCTTGAAAGAGTCCGCAGTCGATAAGATAAACTTTTTTATCAACGTGAAGAAGTGTTTTGGAACCAGTTACCGTTCCAGCTGCGCCAAGAAATTGGAGATGAATTTTCATAGCTTCCGAGTTTATCGGGAATGAAATCCTACTGCAAGAAACTCGTTTCAGAGAAACCTTAGAGCGTGTGAATAGTGAATACGTTGTCATCACGAGGAAGCGAAGCTGACGTGGCCTGCCTGCCGGTCAGGCAAGGTGATCTCAATTGTTCAGAGGAGATTGCCGCAGTCACTACGCTCCTTCGCAATGACATGGAATTGCCAGAAAAAACAAAAAATCTCTTAACGGATGGTATGAAAGTTGCTATAATACTCAGTACTTATGAAACTAAAAAACACCCTCAAAACAGTCCTTTTCATTTTTTCCCTAAGCATTCTCACGGCTTGTCATAGTCAAGGTACTGCTCCAGACAATTACAATTTAGGTGGTGTGAACAGTACAGGCACCACATCGCCGCAGGGAAATGGTGGAGTTATCCCCCAGCCAGGTGGAATTGATGAAGATGATCTGGTTCCGCCACAAGCCGCAGATTTGCTTCCCCTCCAGGCCCAGCTTGATTTAGCCAGAGATGCTGCCAATAGAGCAAAAGGGCAAAGTGAGCTTGCGGATGCTGCAGAGCAAGCTGCAAACGAGGCAAAAAATAACGCAGACCTCGAAGCTGCAAGAGCAGCTGCAAATGCTGCTAGAGATGCAGCAGCTGCCGCACGAGCTGCAGCTGACGAAGCAAGGCAAGCGGCAAATGAAGCAAGGCGTCTTGCTGATCTGTTTGCTCAAAATGGAAATGCAAACGCTGAAGATGCTGCAATTCTTGCGGGTCTCGCTGAAGATGAAGCGAATAGAGCTGAAGCTGCTGCCAACGCTGCGGCAGAAGTGGCCAACAGAGTTGAGCTCATTGTAGGTGAGGTGGAAGCAGATATCGCAAATGGAAATGGACCAAACAACGGTGGACAAAACCCTCCAGTAAATCCAGGAGAAGTTGCGCCTCCCCTTGAATGTGCTGCGGGTGAAGATCTAGTAGGCAACAGATGTATTCCACGTGGTGACGACGGAGACGATGAAGGCGGCGTTGCACAACCAGAACCGCCGCAGCCAGAGCAACGTTTAAGTTTTCAGATAAGCAATTTTACTGCCGATTGCCCGGTTATGTTTGTTGATGTGGATATGAGTTGTACAATGCGCTGGGAAGTTAGTTCAAATACTCCAGGAGTAAAACCAGAAAGTCTTCAGATCACTAGTTTTGATACTGGACTTAGTATGTATCAAAAGCAAACTCCTGAATTAGTGGGCTCACATTTGATTGAGACATTCACACCTCAGGACAGAAGCGTTGTGCTCACGATTACGTGGAACAATGGACAAGATCATGCATCAAGCATTTTGCGTATGCCTCCTGTTTATGATCCAAGCCATTATAATCTTCTCGTAAGCTTAAGTTCGCAACGTGGCGAAGCTGTTCCTCCAAGTTATGTTCCAAGAGATCCTGTCATGGTGCACTACGAGCTAAGAGGTGATCATGTTACGCTTCTCTATGAGCGCGTTTATTTTTCAGTACGAAAACAAGAGCGAACAAAATTTGAAGCTCCAAATGCTTTGGGAGAAAGAGTTCCCTCAGAAAATATTTTTAATGTTCCGGTAGGGCAAGGTGTGGAAGTACTTCCAGGTGTCGGCCCTTGTGCTGAAGAGCTTCATGTTGGTGTTACTTGTTATGTTGAAGTTTCTGTCACAAATGGAAGTATTCCATTTAAGGTGCGCTTAGCTGATGGCGAAACCCTTGCACAGTATGTCATCGATTTCTGGGCCCAAGGACGTGGAAAACAATTTCATCGAACAAAAGACGATCTTGAATATGATCTTGTCAAAGCAGTTCCACATCTTTCAACCTTAGAAGTAGAACGTGCTACAGACGAAGCTCCATTTGAGCTCTGTCAGCTATCGCAGGTGTGTCAAGGTTTTGTGGGTGACGCTTGTGTAGCGCGTGTGCAAAGTTGCAGATCGCTTGTTACAGCAGCGGGAGTTATGCGGGTTCACATGAAGGCTGAAAATGTTGAGCGCTTAAAGTTATTTGGAAGCGCACCTTTCTATTCTGCAAAACAAATGAGTAATATTTTAGCGAGTAGAGAATTTTCTTCTCAACTTTTTGCTGGTGAAACTGATTTGCAAAATCCAGATGGTATTACCGCACTTTCAGATTCCACACATACTTATCGCCCAAATGCTGCATTACACTACTCGCTCGACGCAAATGCTGCTGCGAATACAGAGTTGAATAAAGCTTACTACCTTGGAAATCATGAGCAACGTACGTTGTATGGCTTAGAGATTGGTGTCAAGAAATCCAGTTGCTTGGCGGCGAATGCTTGGTGGGGCATGAAAGCTTCTTGTCAAGGAGGAGATATTCATCTTCGCAGTGGCGCTCTTGATACTGCTGTGTATACGTTCTCAACCGGAAAGCACATGAAGTTCTTTCTTGTTCCGTACAGTAAAGAGGGAGAAACTTTCTATCGAGGCACCGTTGTTGGTCAGCATCAATATGCTGAACCCTTACGCGCTAGTATGAATAATGAATGTCGCGATGGTGATTGCAGAAATAATGTGCGCTTCGACCTTCTTCTTTCTGATTCAATTCGCTTGCTTGATTATAAAACAAGCGATCTTGCAGAAGTTGCAAGCAGCCAAAGATACTATGCCCCAACACAGGAAAGTTATTTTAGGTTGAGCTATGGAAATGAAAACAAGTATCTTTCTTACAACTACGCTGGCTACAAACCCGCGCTAAGCCTGCGTTACGTGACAATGTATGGAAAACAAGAAGAACTTGTGCTTGAACGTGAAATTGAAAAAACGCCACTTGTCCTCACCATACAGTCTCGTCGTCCATCACTTAATGATCCAACTCAAACAGAGGATATGACCTTCCAGTGGCAGTATCAAAATAGAGCGGAATTATTGGCCAATACTCGTTCTCCACTTCCTTATAAAGAAGTGAGGCTTGTCGTTGCTGAAAATTACGGAGATCATCGCAAAGAGCGTTGTATACTTTCTTTTGTAGATCAGGATCAATTGGATGGAAAATATTTAACTTCAATGTACGGCTTTCACTGTTACAAATTTGACTTACAGGTAAAACTTTTGGGCAATGATACTTGGACTCGATTGCAGAGGGTGTACTACAATCCAAACAATGGCAGTCCACAATGGACAGCAAGGCTCCCTGTTGTTGGAGAAGAAATTTTTCAACAAGAGCGCTTACAGTCTCCACAGATTTCAGGCTACTATGATGGAATTGTATTTCTGCCAGAAAGTAATTTCTCTCCGGGTGAAAGCACTATCACTTGTAACGCTACTCGTCATACTTTCACAGCAGATAGATTTACTGGAACAAGTAGAGTTTGGGTTGATGTTGAAGGACGATATGTAAAACGTATCGAGAGTGAATGCGAAGGTATTAATTTTGCAACTCGAGGAGTAAGAAATAATTCTGGATTTGATGCAGACCTCTTTTTGCTAGAAGTGCCAGATGCATTTGAAATGAGCATGGGTATTACTTTTCCTACAAGTAACAATGTGCCTATGAATCAAAGAACTAAATTTAGGTGTAAGATTACAGCACTTGGTGTGGCAAATGTTCCCGTGTTTAGCAGAACCTATGAGCACTATTGTCGTGGACGAACACCAGTTATTCTTATTGATCCTTTAGAATGATGCTGAAGTCGAAAAGGATCATCGACAAGCAAAAAAGAAAGGTGAGAGGCAATTTTTTCTAAAAGATGAGGAAAAAATTGTTTCCACTTGCTGTTGATGAGAAAGTGCTTTTCTCCATGAAGAAGAGGGGCGCTTTTTTCTTTTATGTATTCTGAATCTAGAACTGAAATTTCTTTTTCTTTTTGCTCATCAGCATCTTTTTTCGCAAGCGCTTCTTTTCTGATGCGAAGATGCTCCATATGATCTGTAGATCTGTCACCTTTTCCAATGGCGGCACTTGGCGCTATGGCGCGTATGGCCTCAACTTCCGGCTCATGCCAATAAACACGCAAATGGAAAGGTCGTGGATAACTCATAGGTGAAGTGTAAAGAGCTCTTTAAAAAAAGTGAAGCCTTTTCTTTCTCTTCCAAAAACAACCTCACTTTAAGATACAATCCATGATTCTCACAACTCATTGTCATCCTGGGCATAATGGCAAAAAATGTGTGCTATTTAGGTTTGAGAAAGAAGTAATAAGCAAAGTAATTTTT
>PCXC01000016.1 GCA_002796345.1 Deltaproteobacteria bacterium CG11_big_fil_rev_8_21_14_0_20_42_23
TGTTTTCAGTGAAGCATGCTTTTGATTCATTAAATCTAGGAGCCTTCCCGGAGTGGCCACTAGAACATCAACACCGTTCCGCAAAGCCTTTACCTGCGGCGTTTGCCCGACGCCACCAAAAACTAAAGCATGAGAGAGTCTAATGTGGCGGCCGTAAGCCTTGAAGCTTTCACTGACTTGCGAAGCCAATTCTCTGGTTGGAGTAAGCACCAAGACACGCGCTCCGCGAGGAGCCGCTCGCTTTTTGTTTTCAAAAAGCCTGTGCAAAATGGGCAACGAAAATGCTGCTGTTTTTCCTGTTCCCGTTTGAGCGCAACCGATCATATCGCAGCCGGCAAGCAGCGATGGAATGGCAGCCGCCTGAATTGGAGTTGGGTGCTCATATTTTTTTTCATCAAGTGCACGAGCAATTGGTTCTACGAGTTGAAGTTCTCGAAATGTTTTTGTGTTCATAATGGTACATCCTTTTCATGCGCAAACGTTTCTCTTCCGCGCACAAACCAGAGTGAGCGAAAAAGCGAACGGGCGCAAGTTTCCGAAAGAAAGAGATTAGTTTTTTGTGTGATTCAAAAAAGAAGAGAGAGATTCGAGGAAGAGCTCCAGCAAAAAGATTAAACCACCATGCTTAGGCGCCAGCCTGTAGTGGAGAACCCCTCACTTAGCAAGCTTTGTTTTTCTGATGGGCTGATTGGCGGAGTCCTGGAAAGAACGTGAAAACCTAAAAAACGTAACCATGTTGTCGTATAACGTTGATTTTGTTAAGTAAACTGAAGGCTGAATAAACATCATCTCTTTAAAGAACTTGATTATGCTGAAGAATACGATGGCATTTTGGGAATAAAAAGAGTTCGCATCCAGAAAAAAACTGGATCACTGTTTTGCTCATGAGAAGAGCTTATCACGAACACTTTTCTAAATAATGAACACTCAAGTATTCCAATTTCTGAACGTATGCAGAAAAACGATCGACAGCAATCCCTTGTCCCAATAGTATCCATCCCAATCTTTACGAGGAGAACTCTCTTGAAAAAGAATCTTATGATCGCTTTTATGTTTTCACTTTGCCTTTGTATCCCAAGACCTTCACGAGCAAAAAGTTTTCTTGTTATTCCAAAGGGTTCAGAAAAAAATATTTCGTACGGAGTAAGGGAAAACAAATGCGCCCATCTAAAACCACCAAACCTAAAAAACCTCAAGCATGAGAAACAAGCATTCCTGATCCCCATTGCGGAGGAAAAGGAGCTTTTTATTCGCTACAATCTTTTCAATGTAGACGAAAAATGCACAGTAATCCTGCGTTTTAACGTCAACAAAAACAAGGCCTATGCTGTTCACAGCAATATAAAAAAGGTTGATGAACATACTCGAGAATGCAGATTGTGGGTAACGTCAAAAGCCCTGGATGTAAAAGGTGCAAAGTGGACAAGCCAACCCATAAAACAGGCCAGAAAATCTGCTTTTTCCCCAAACAAAGTCTGCGCTACGGGGGAATAATTTTTTCAGATATCCTTGCTGTAGTTGTACTTGTATAGATTCCCACGCGCAAGCGCATGGAACTCAAACCGAGTCTTTAGAAAAATTTTCCATAAACGGGATCAACTCTTGAAACTTGACAATCTTTGCTCAAACGCTTTCATTTTTCCTTTTAATTTTTGGAATGAAGACATTCTGCTTAGAAAAACGAGATTTATCTTTTACGAAAGGAAAAATACAAGGATCGAGAGAGACCTCTAAAACCATACCAAGGTATGAGTCTCCAACACTTTTTTTTGTTAATACACCACTTCCACAGATTACTCATATTTTTTTCGACCACACAATTCCTGAGATCTCTGAAAAAATGCCAGAGCACCCTTTCGGATTCACCCGGGTTTAAAGAAATTTTTAAAACTGATGCTGCATCAGAAAAATAATTTTTAATTACTTGTGAGAAATTTAATCCAGCAAATTTTCCGAGCAAAAACCATGTCTGAGGACGAAGATCACATTCTATAAAAAAATACTGTTTTGTTTCATCATCATAAATAAAGGTCATCGTTGCAAATCCATTTATACCAAGCGAACTACCAATGTGATGAAGCTCTTCTTCTATTAGAGTTGTATCAGAAAAGACTCGTTCTCTTGAAACACTAAACTCATGAGAAACCGTTTTAGTAACAGTTGAGTATAGGTAACCAAGCAGCACACCTTTTTTATAAATGGCCTCAACTGAAATAAGTTTCCCTTTAATATAATTTTGAAAAAGAAGATTTTCTTTTTCTTTCTCTTTTATCTGCTTGAGCGCTTCTTTCACATTGCTTTCCTGTTTACATAAAAAAACACCTCGCCCACCTGAACTCTCATCAACTTTTAAGAGCACAGGATATGACAGGTCTTGAAGCATTTCAGTTACAGTCTTTGCTGCGTCAAAAATGGTAAAGCCGGGAGTTCTAATATTATGCCTTTTACAAACTAAGGATAGGCCTGCTTTAGAACCAAGCATTACCCTATTTGTTAGGTCTGAAAGAGGGAAAATTTTTTGCGCAAGTGCATCATCAGAAATATACTTGTTTAAGATCCTCAAAGTGGCATCGTTTCCAACAATTACCCAATCGTAGTGATGATTCTCAAGATGGTGCTTAAGTTGATTGATAAAGAAGAGAATGTCTGAAGATAAAACTTCGAACCAATTTTGATAATATGAATGTTTCAATAAAAAAGGAATTTTGAAGCAAAAAATATCTGCTAAACATGAGAGCTCTCGTACCAAGTAGGGAACAATTGGTGATGCATCAGTTATAGCATCTACAACAAGTATCCGATGTTCATTCATTTTATCAACTCTGGTGACTTTTTCTCAATTAATACCCTGGATTGAAGCAGCAACAGCTATATGAAGAAAAAATCAAATGCAAAAAGAAAGATTGATCGGGCAATAAAAACGTATAGCCCTACCCTATCAACCATTTGGGTGACTTTTGGCAATAGTGTAAGAAAGGTGAATTATTTTTTCTTGTGATACAAATTTTTATGCTTTACTAACGCCGGATGAATTTCAGTCTCCACTTTATTCTTTTTTCCCTTCTCTCGCTTGCACTTGTGAATTCAGCATTTGCGGTTGAAAGGAGTTTTAAAATCACTCCAGACACCTTTGTTGCTGAAGATGAACAAGCCGTCTTTTTCGCTATCACACTCAACTGTCAAAAGGAAAATTGCCCTGAAAGCATTGAATTAATTCAATGGAAAGATGCGAACAGGCAACAAAGTAAGGCGAGATGGAACATTGAAGATAAAGGAACATTTGGCGATAAGCTTTCCGATGATGGTATTTACAGCAGACAGGCTTACTTTAAAGAACACTCTTCTAAAACTCTTTACTTTACAGCTTATAAAACGCTCAACGCCGAAGTGAAAGTAGTTACCCGCCCTACTTTTATTCAGGAAATGAAAAAGATAATTGAAAAAATAAAAGCTTCATTCAACTAGAAGGAAAAAATATGTTCATTGCAATGCTTACCTATACAAAACCCATCGAAGAAATTGATCAGCACTTAGCAGAACATCGTGCTTTTTTGGATGTTCATTACAAATCTGGCGCGCTCATTTGCTCTGGGCCCATGAATCCAAGAGACGGTGGAGTTATTTTTTCTGCTGTGAAGACGAAAGCTGAGTTTGAAAAAATGCTCGCCGATGATCCTTTTCAGAAACATCACTTGGCCACCTATAAGATTATTGAATTTGTTCCAGTGAAATATGCAGAAGGTTTTGAAAAGTGGATTTAGTTTTCAAATTTTAGGTTGCCGCAGTCACTTCGTTCCTTCGCAATGACAAACTAAAATTGTACTTGAGAAATTTTCTTAATTCCAACCACTAAACAGTTTGAGAAATTCTTCGTTGGTTTCGTATTTTGAAAGCGTTTCACTTAATTTGGTAATGGCTTCTTCTGGTTTGAGGCCTGAAAAGTATCCCCTCATTTTTCCAATTACTTTGCATTCATGATCACTTAAGAGGTTTTCTTCTTTTCTTGTTCCAGAAGCAGAAATGTCAATTGCCGGGAAAAGTCTTATTTCAGAGAGTTTGCGGGAGAGACAAAGTTCCATATTTCCTGTTCCTTTAAATTCTTGGAAAATATGTTCGTCCATTAAACTTCCAGTATCAACCAGTGCGGTGGCTACGATAGTAAGTGATCCACCCTCTTCCAGTTTTCTTGCTGTTCCAAAAAAGCGCCGCGGCATTTCCATGGCGTTTGAATCGAGTCCACCACTTAATGTTTTTCCGCCCCTGGCATTTCTGTTATGCACGCGTGCTAAACGAGTGAGGGAATCGCATAAAATAAGAACATCCTTTCCACTATTCGCTTCATCGATAGCTCTGTCCAAAAGATCGTTGGCGGTTTGAATGTGATGATCGGTATCGTGGTCGGATGATGATGCCACCACCTCGCCCGGAACACTGCGTGTAAAATCGGTCACTTCTTCTGGACGCTCTTCAACAAGCAAACAATATGTTTTCACTTCTGGGTTATTTTCTGAAACTGCTTTGCAGATTTCTTGGAGTAACGTTGTTTTTCCTGTTTTAGGAGGAGCAACGATGAGTGCTCTTTGCCCTTTTCCTATGGGCGAAATAAGATCCAAAATCCGCATACTCATAGGGCCGCCTGGTCTTTCAAGACGCAGGCGCTCGTATGGATTTATAGATGTTTTCTGCAGGAATTGTTTATAAGCATTTGAGCGTTTTGATGGTTGCGGAGAACGATTGTTCCTAGGGCTTCTAGGACGCTGAGCATTTCTTTTTTTCATGGTTTAATTCCATTGGGTATGTACGAAAATGAAAACAGTTTACGTATTAATTGAGGGAGAAAATATTTGCCTAAACCTTACATTTTTAACAAGCGTTTTCCTGGCCTAAAGGAAAGATATAAATAAGACAAGCAAATAAAATGCTTCTGGAAACGAACTTATAAGAGGTGCTCATCTCTTTTTAATCTTTGTATCTCTCGATTTTCCATTAAATGGTGCTGAAATATTTCTTCGAGGTCTTCTTCTTTAACGTTTGAATACCAAGTTCCTGCTGGATACACCACCATGTTACAGCCCGATTTACAATAGCCAAGGCAGCCAGACTTGGTCACCCTTACCTCTTTTTGCGGAAATTGACTTCGTACCATTTCGCGCAACTTTTCAAAAAGGGTTTCAGCGCCCCTCCCGCTGCAGCAGGTTTTACCTGATTCAGCGGGTCGTGAGTGCGTGCAAACAAAAACATGATGCTTCGGTCTTGCCATAAAACGTGCTTTACTCTTCTTCCTCAATCGGCGTCAACGTAATTTCATCAATGAACGTATCAGCATTTGTGGTTTGGAAGATAAGCCTAAAGTCTTTTGTAAAGTTGGCTGGAACACGAAACTGCCTTGTGTATTCGTGCCAGTTTCCATCAGCACTTTGAAGCGTTTCATCTGCGCCTTCAAAGTCTGCGTTTGAACTTGCGATACCCAACAAGGTGCGAAGGCTGCCTTGATTTAACTTATACTGGAACGTGTAATCGTAGAGACGCCCTGCTTCAACGGGAATGGAAAGCTGCTGCATTCCACCGGTTCCTCCAGCGGTATTGATGTGCATGCTTTGCGCACCTCCAACAAACTCATCTTCACTTTTTATTTTTATTGCTGGAGACGCATAAGAACGCCATGCACCAACTCCAACCGCTTCCATGTCTCCGTCTATAATCAATCCTGGTTTCGGAATAGGCCTAATAGTTATGTTATCTAAATAGACATCAGCAGGTCTGGTTGAGATAACCAAACGGAAACCACTGGTGAAGTTATCTGGCACTCTGAATTGGCGCGTATACTGCGTCCAGTTTTCGTTGATGTTTGTAATGCGCGTTGTCTTTCCTTCAAAGTCAACGTTGGAAGAATTAATTCCAAGCAATGTGCGTAATTCGCCTTCGGTGAGTTTGTATTGGAACGCACATTCATACCAACGACCAGGCTCTACTGGAATATCAAGTTGCTGAATACCACCATTGGTGCCGATGGTGTTGAGGTAAATACTTTGAACACCGCTTACTGCTTCAGCAATGCTCTTCTCTTTCACAGCTGGATTTCCGTAAGAGCGCCATTCTGCAACGCCGGCAAATTCCATGTTTCCATCTTTGAGCAGATTTTGCCATTCCGTTTCTTTCAGTTGAACGTTATCAATGTAAACATCTGCTGCGCGAGTTGCAGCAACAATGCGCAAGCCACTACTGTAATCTGCTGGAACTTGAAACTTTCTGGAGAAGCTAATCCAATTTCCATTTGTGGGAGACAAGATTGAAATCTTTCCTTCAAAATCTGTGTTTGAAGAATTAATTCCCAATAAGGTGCGAAGCTCTCCTTCGTTCAATTTGTACTGGAAGGAATACTCATACCACTTACCAGCTTCAACCGGAATATTGAGTTGTTGAATGCCGCCATCCGTGCCGATGGTGTTGAGATGCATGCTCTGAATTCCATCTGTAAATTCATCGCTGCTTTTTTCTTTTACACCTGGGTTCCCGTAAGAGCGCCACAGGTCTACGTTTGCTGACTCCATGTTTCCATCTAAAACAAGTGGGGATTGACCAGCTGAACAACCATTTGCATCAACAGCTTCACCCAATGGAGTAGAACCGCAAAGATCACGATTATTGCCAACTCCGTCACTATCTAAATCTGCAAACTCACTTGCATCAAGTGGGAAGAGATCATGGATATCGAGAATGTCATCGTTATCGTCATCAGTATCTGCATTATTTCCAATACCATCTAAATCGGTATCAAGTGATTCAGCTGCATTGAGTGGGAAGGCGTCATTGACATCAAGAACGCCATCGTTGTCATCATCGGTATCTGCATTATTTCCAATACCATCACCATCGGCATCTGCAGATTCTGTAGGGTCTAGCGGGAAGGCATCATCATCGTTGAGAACACCATCGCCATCACTGTCATTTTCTGGAGTTGCAACAGTAATGAAAGACCAAAGTGGACTTTCCACTTCTGCACCTTGATTATCATGTGCTACAATTTTCCAGACATAGCGAGTGTTGAAACTAAGCAAAGGAGTATTCCACTGCGCAACGTTAAGGTTTTGCGCAGCAAGTGCTAACGCATTTCCTTCTGCTGCAAAGTAGAGATCGTATTGCAGTGCATCTAGATCTGGATCAGTTGCTGTCCACGTTAGTTGAGTGTTTCTTTGAACATTCAACGTGTTATCAGCTGGGCTCATTTGTGATGCAATAACTGGAGCACTGTTTGCAACAACAATCTGTTGAGAAAGTGTATCTACAAAATACCCACGATCACGAACTTGGACACCAATAGTGTATATACCTCTCGCAAGGGCAAGAGTTTTTGTTTGATTGATTTCCCATGGCGTTTCAAAAGTTCCATCGCCGTCTAAGTCCCACCGTACAAGCATTTCGCTGGCATCGTCTTGAGCATCAAGTGAAGTAAGTGCATCAACTTGAACGGTTCCATTCGCTTGTGTCACCGTGCGTAATCTTGCAGTTGGCCTGCTGTTGAAGCCTATGCCTCCTTGGTAACCAAGTGTAATTCTGCTGCCGTCGGTATCTTGATAAATTTCATCATCGATTCCAGCGTTTTTGAATGGTGAATTGAGCGTGAGCGAATAATCTCGCGCAGCTGCATTTGTGAAAAGTGGATCTTGATTGAGCATGTTGTAGATTTCTACTGAGCGGGTTTCATCACCAACACCAAGATCATCAAAGATAGTATTTACCTGCCACATCCCATTTGTATCAAGCAAGAGTTTGGTTGGATAATCCAAACCAGGATCTTGGTTTTTCAAGAGGTCTTCCATATTATAAAAAATATTATGATAAAAAGACATCAATGGATGTTGATAGCTAGAATATACACCGTTATCGATCTCGGCAGCGGTATTGTTTTCAATAACTGCATGATCACCATCGGAGAAGAACATAAACGCATTTCCATTCGTAAATTCTGTGTGAAGAATATTATTTCGAATGTGAACTGGTTCTGTATTTCCCCCAGCAAGAACAATACCTCTCGTTGTTCTGAGGAAAATGTTGTTACTGATAATACTTCTTGGAGCTGAAACTACATTTATTTTCGGATAGCCAACGTCTATAGTAGCACCGTCAACTTGGGCATCGTCTGACATATTAAATGCATAATGAACAAACGTCACATCAGCACCTGAACCCTGAAGACGCACACCATCAGGAATTGTAAGCGTTGTTTCTACATTTGCATTTCCGTATTCGCCTGGCATTAACCACACAAGGTCACCAGATGCGGCTGCATCAAAGGCTTGCTGGATGGTGGCATAATTATCAGGCACAACCAACACTGGACGCGTTGGCAAAAATTGAATTTCATCGGTAATAAGTGATGACCAATTTCCAAGATTATCAGAAACTCTGGCAAAAACAGTATGCGCACCATTATTGGCATTGCCACCAAATTGCATGAGGTCCCAATCATGAACAACTGGAGTGAATGGAGCTGGATCTGTCCACGTCTGACCATCGTTAGAAAAACGCATTTGCGAATTTTCACCAATGCCTGCAACATTGTCTTTTACAAGAAGTCGAAGCGTCACAAGCGGATCTTTGGTACTAAATTCTCTTAAGTTCACTTCGACAGTACCCTCTGGACCCTCTAAGTCTGGAGTATATTGTTCGTTGAAGTATAAGGTTGCCCCGGGCTCAAGATAAACAGTGAAGTTTTCAGGAACATTTTGGTTTTCAACTGGAAAATAACTAATGCTGTAAAGTCCAGCTGGCGCACCAAGCTGTTGCCAATTTTCACCTTGCCCATTGAACTCTGCCACACCTGAAAAAGAGAATCTGGCATCACTATTTCCACTGTTCACCACTAAGACTCCGCTTGCACCAAATTCATATGCGCCCATATCTGGATTTGGACCTGCAAATGGAAGACCTGCAACTTGTCTTCCGGCATCGATCATTGGTGAGCCATTTTGTAAGTGATAATTCCGTGCATTGGCATCTACAAAGTTTGGAGCCACCGCAAGATTTCCATTTCCATTTGGAAAATAACAATCTGGATAGGCATCATCAAAGACATCGTTCGCAATGATGCTTACTTGTTCAATCGCACTTCCAACCAAGTGACAATATTGTGTGCTGTAGGAAATAATATTATTTGCAAGCAAGGTTTGTGCGGTGGTGTAATTTATTCGAAAGGATGTCTCATTATTTGTAATCACTGAGCTCATCACTTTAAGCGGACTATTCTGCCCAGAAATATTCACTGCCTCATAATTGGTGTCGAGAATACAATTACGAACCGTAGAAAGTGGCAAATTGCTATCTTGAATGTAGATACCTGCGCCGCCATGAGTTCCACTACCTGCACCAGTGAGGCGACAATGTTGAATAAGGTTATTTCCTCGCGGCACAATAACAGCATGACCGCTATTGTTATCTACGGTTATGCCTGTAATGCTTGAACCTTCTTGCATCACAATCGCATAGCCAACTGTTCCCGTTACAATTCTTGTATTTTCCCAACCCGAACCAACCAATTTTACCCCTGCAGGTAAGTTAAGGAAAATCGCTCTGTTTCCTCCGTGAATAACGAGTGACTCATCATCTAAATGCCATTCTCCTGGAGAAAGATAAACTGTCTCTCCCGGCTCTGCCAATGCCACAGCTTGTTTAAGCGAGTTATAGATTGTTCCATTAAGCGTAACTTTTCCTGGAGAAAGATTTTCTTTTTGAATTGTATCGGAATAGACAGGTGAAATATTATCTTCAAAATCTTTTAAACGCATATAAACGGTATACGTATTATTTGCACGAACACTTCCACCATATTGAGAATCGATAAGATCCCATGTGGTATTATTTCTGAAAGGATACCAAAATGACCATGACTGCCCATCATTTGAAAAGGACATTGAGCGAACACCAGATTGTTGATCATTTCCTACAACACCTAAGTTCACACTGAATGATGATGTGCTAACTGCGCCACCTTCAATTTGAAGACTTCCCGTTGGCGCTTGGTTATCTCCTAGAGCAGTAAAACGGAATATGGTGCTTGTAACTTCACTTCCATCCGTATCAATGGCATTTACTCTCCACATGTAGGATTCACCATATTCAAGAGCTGGTGGTGTGAAGCAAGAATTATCACCTTGATAGAGGAGATTGCCTCCAAAGAAAGTGTTGTCCTCGGCATCGCCTTGACGATAATACAATTCATAATGAATGGCTAAACCATCAGGATGTGAGCTTTGCCAACAGACTTGAGTATTCAATGGGACATTCACTGCACCATCAACAGGAGTAATTGCAATAGGACGTGTGGGATAATGATTGGTGTTGAGGGTAAAACGATAAGCGTTCCCCCACGGTCCATCACCGCAATCATTAACTCCCTTCATACGAATAGAATAAGTGTCGTTTTCATCTTGATCAATAAATTCAAAACTACGGTTCCGTGCAATTTGTACTTCTCGAGGAGAAGAAAAATTTGGATCAGTATCTTCTTCTAAAATATAATAATCCTCTCCTTCAACTTCATTCCAATCAACTCCATATCTATCCGTGGATGTCACAATAAAGTGGCCTTGTCTGTCTAGACCAAAGATTTAAATTCCTTAGTTCCCTAAGATATATTTTTATTGTTAACCAAAGATAGTGAGAGCGTAGCA